>DATGVY010000381.1:0-3622 GCA_035299845.1 Streptosporangiaceae bacterium | reverse complement strand
ACCACTTCCCCGGCGGGAAGGACGAGATCGTGGGTGCCGCCATGGAGTACATGGCGACCGACGGCCGAGTCCCACTGCGAGCGCTCCGTGGCTCCGATGTAGCCGGCATCGTCACCGGATTCACCAATCTATGGCGGGGCGTGCTGACCAAGAGCGAGTTCGCAGCCGGCTGTGCGACAGCAGGCGTCACAGTGAGCGGCGAGTCAGAGACGGTCAGGGCTGCAGCGAGAGAGGTCTTCGAGGTCTGGATCGCGGACCTTACGGAACTGCTTGAAGCCGCTGGCGTTGACCAGTCGAAGGCGGCCGGCTTCGCCTGGATGCTCTTCGCATCGACCGAAGGGGCACTCGTATTCGCTCGCGCGGAACACAGCATGCGGGCCCTTGACCTCGTGGAGCAGCAGCTCCTCGGCCTCGGCGCGACTTTGGTGTGATCGAGGAGTCGGCCCCGCGCTGATGTCGAGGATGTCGAGTCCGGGCGCACGTGCTGCCGCGGGCACGGTGTTCGTGACCGGGACCAGCGCCGGGGCCGGCTCGGGCAGCGACTACGCCACGATCGCCTACCAAAGGTGCCCTAGGACGGCTCTGAATAACTTGCGAGCCGTGTTCCGGTGTTTCTGCCGGCAGTGTGTTCGATGGTCTGGGATGATCTTCACATGCAGGGAAGATCGCGGCTGGACCGGGAGCTGCTTGACGCGGAGATGATTGCCGGGCACCTGGTGCCTGCGGGGAGCGTGTTCGCGTTCCTGGCGGAGCACCGCCGGGAGCTGTTCCCGGACAGTTTCACCGCGGACTTGTTCCCGTCGCAGACGGGACGGCCGTCGCTGCCGGCGGACCTGGTCGGGTCCGTGCTGGTGCTGAAGGAGCTGTATGACCTGTCCGATCCGCAGACCGCGGATGCGCTGAAGTTTGATATCCGGTGGAAGGTGGCGTGCGGCCGGTCGCTGACGCAGGTGAGCTTCGACCCGTCCACGCTGGTGTACTGGCGGCGGCGGATCGCGGCGTCGGGCCGGCCGGACCGGGTGTTCGACGCGGTCGCGGAGGTGATCGCGCAGACGGGTATCTTGCGGGGGCGGCGCCGGCGGTGCGTGGACTCGACGGTGTTCGACGACGCCGTGTCGACCCAGGACACCTGCACGCAGCTGACAGCGGCGATGCGGAAGGTGGCGCGGGTGGTGCCCGGCGGCGGCGCGGTGATCAGCCGGCTGTGCACGCTTGATTACTCGAAGCCGGGCAAGCCGGGCATCGACTGGGACGACCCGGCCGCGAAACAGCAGCTGGTGTCGGACCTGGTGAATGACGCGCTGGCGGTGCTGGCGGAACTCGCTGGTGACGGCGCGCCGGAGCGGGACGATCCGGCGGCGGACGCGCTGGGGCTGCTGGCGCTGGTCGCCGGTCAGGACGTGGAGCCCGCGGAGGACTCCGACGGGACCGACGGCAGGTGGCGGATCGCCCGGAAGGTCGCCCCGGACCGGGTGATCTCCACGGTGGACCGTCAGGCGCGGCATACCCGCAAGTCGAAGTCGAAGCGGCGGGACGGGTTCCGCGGGCACGTGGCGGCCGAGCCGGACACCGGGCTGATCACCGATTGCGAGATGACGATGGCCGCCGGGGAAGGCAGCACGGACGCGGAGAACGGCGTGAAGATGGCCGCCCGCGACCGGTTCCACGCCGGCCCGGCCGCAGCCGGCGGCGAGGCGGGGGTGCCGGGGCAGCCGCAGGACGCGGGGGCGCCGGGCAGCGCGGCAGCGCACAGCGCGGGCGACGCGGAGCCGGCGGCCAGGCCAGGGCAGGGCAGCGGGCTGGAGGTGTACGGCGACTCGGCCTACGGCAGCGGCCAGGCCCGCGCTGATTACCGCGACGGCGGGCACGACACCGTCATCAAGCCCGGGCCGCTGCGCCCCGCGGTGCCCGGCGGTTTCACGATCGATGATTTCAGCGTGGACGAGGAACACGGCACCGTCACCTGCCCGAACGGCGTCACCCGGCCGATGAGCCAGAACCGGACGGTGACCTTCGGCGCGGCGTGCGCCGGCTGCTCCCTGCGCCAGCAGTGCACCACCGCCAGGGACGGCCGGTCGATGACCATCCACCCGCACGAGGGCCTGCTGCGAGCCGCCCGCGAACAGGCCGCAACCCCGGAGTTCAAGCGCGCGTACCCGACCCGGTCGAACATCGAGCGGACGATCGCCTGGATCGCCACCCAGAGCGGCCGCCGGGTCCGGCTCCGCTACATCGGCACGGCCAAGAACAGCGCCTGGCTGCACAACCGGTGCGCCGGGCTGAACCTGCGGACCCTCGTCAAGGCCGGGCTGACCCGCTCCGGCGGGGCCTGGGCCCTGGCCTGACCGGCCCGGCAGCCCCTCCGCAGGCTGCGCCTGCCCCCTGGCCCGGCACGGAAGGCTCTCAGCAGGCCACAGGGCGCCGCTCATCACCAGAACCGGCGCGAGTCCCGGACCGGTCACTGCCACCTCCGGCCCGCACAGCGAACACAGGCCGCCCGTCGACAAGCCTTGTTCAGAGGCGTCCTAGGCGGTCCACGGCGGGCCCCAGGATCTCGGGTGCGAACATGCCAGTGCCGGGCGTGCCATCGCGCCGGGCCGCGTCGGCGTCCAAGATCTCGTCCTGTCCCACCCCGGCCGGCTTTCGCCACCCGGGCACGCGATGTCCGTCGATTTTCTGAGCGCAGCGCGAGAGTTGCCCGCTCGTGCGTTGGCCGCGGGTTCTCAGCTGTCTCCCCAGGTGCTGGCGTGCAGCCGGAACGAGTCGGTGCATCCTGGCTTGGGCGCGGGGATCAGGGTCATGCCCGGCGGGCAGGGATTGAGGATGAGCGGTGGCAGCGGGGTTTGGGTGAAGTTGAAGTCTTGTAGCAGGTTCCCCAGCCCGGGTGCGCGCTCGCGGACGTCGGGCCGCGAGTCGGGGCGGCCGTCGGTGGCCGGGTTCAGGCGCGCGTGGTGCAGGAAGTCGTCCTCGATGAACTTGAGGTAGGCGTCGAAAGACAGCTGCTGGTGGTCGATATAGCCGGGCCTGGCGTAGGGGCTGATGACCAGGGCAGGCACCCGGATGCCGTAACCGTGGCCGTCCACTTGCGGCGGCGCCACATTGTCGTAGAAGCCGCCCCAGTCGTCCCAGGCGAGGAAGATCGCGCTGGAGCTCCAGTCCGGGCCCCTCATGACCGCGTTGATGATCCTGGTGACGTACGCCTGCCCGGTACTGACCAGGGCCCCCGGGTGCTCGCTGTCCCTGCGGTCCGGCGCGATCCACGACACCTTCGGCAGGGTGCCGGCCTTGGCCTGGGCCTTGAAGACGCTGAGCGGACGGATGTTGCCAAGCTGGCCGTCGGCGTGCACATCGCTGAAGCCGGGCAGCACATTCCAGATCAGCGGCACCCCGATGGGACTGGAGCCGATTTCGACGCCATGATCGAGGTAGTAGGCCCAGCTGACGTGCTGGCGGTGGAGCAGCCAGGTCAGGTCGGTCCAAGCGTATGGCGTCGGGTTGGAGGCTGACCGTTTGACGGGGTAGTCGGAGCTGGTGCAGCTCATCGGATCGCCCGACCGGGTGCATCTCGCCGACCATGCGGAGACCTCGTAGAGGTGGGCCGGCGTGCTCCAGGAGTGCGACG
>DATGVY010000380.1:0-2240 GCA_035299845.1 Streptosporangiaceae bacterium | reverse complement strand
TGCGAGCGAGCTCATCGCCGTCCTGCCCCTGCTGCAGCCGGTTGTGCTCTACCCTTCCACGAGAGCATCCCTGCGCCACCACCGGGACATCCTGCCCGCGCTCAGGAAACAGCTGATCGCGGCCGCCCCCGGTGACGGGGCCGCCCCCGTCCGGCTGGAGCGGATCCGGCTGCGGACGCTGGTGACGCTGGTCGCCACGATTGTGGCGGGCTATATCGTGATCGGCCAGTTGGCGCAGGTCCACCTCGCGAAGACCTTGCGGTCCGCCGATGTGCGCTGGATGATCGTCGCGCTTGGCCTGTCAGCGCTGACCTATGTGGCGGCCGCGTTGTCGCTGTCCGGGTTCGTCCTGAGGCGGCTGAATTTCACCCGTACCGTGCTCGCCCAGCTGGCCGGGTCCTTTGTGACGCTCGTGACGCCCGCGGCCGTCGGCGGCGCGGCCCTCAACATCCGCTACCTTCAGCGCAACAAGGTCCCCCCGGCGGTGGCCGCGGCGAGCGTCGGCGTATCCCAGGTGGTGGCGTTCGTCCTGCACATAACGCTGCTCGTGATCTTCCTCGCGATCACCGGCGCGCGGAGCAATTCGCTCAGCCCACCCACCTGGGCCTACTTCGTGATAGCGGGGCTGGTCGCCGTGGTGCTCATTGTCATAGCGGTCCCGGCCGGTCGGCGGCTGCTGCGGGCCCGGCTCGCGCCGGCGGCAGGACAAGTCGTCCCCAGGCTGATCGAGGTCATCCAGCAGCCGCGCAAGCTGGCTGCGGGGATTGGCGGCGCGCTCCTGCTCACGGCGTGCTACGTGCTCTGCCTCACCGCCTGCGTGCAGGCCCTCGGCGGCTCCATCGCGATCACCAGTGCAGCCGTGGTCTACCTGACCGGAAGCGCCCTGGGGTCCGCGGTGCCCACGCCCGGCGGACTCGGCGCGGTCGAGGCAGCCCTGTCGGCCGGCCTCACCGCCACCGGGCTGGCCGGGGCCACGGCGGTGAGCGCGGTGCTACTGTTCCGGGCCCTGACCTTCTGGCTCCCGGTTCCGCTGGGCTGGGCCGCCTTCAGCTACCTGCAGCGCAAGCAGGCCTTGTAGCCAGCCCTGGTCGGCCGCCGCCCCATCGTGGCTGAGCGTGCGGGCGCCGCGCCCGCCGCGGTGGCTGGCGCGTTGTCCAACTGCGCCCCGCACTTTGATCGCATCGTGATGGGCGCCGCCTATCGTGTCGGCGTGGCTGGTTTCGATCGGGGGGCGGCGGAGCGGCGGCCGTTCCCCGCGCTCGACCCTGAGCCGCCGCCCCGGCCGTGGTGGTGGCGGTGGCTGGTGCTGCCCGCTGTCACGCTCGCACTGGCCGGCGCGGTCGTCGCGACAGTGCAGCTTCAGCCCTTTTCATCGGGCCCGCCGCGGCCGGCCGCCGCGGCGGGCCGGTCAGCCGCCTCAGTAGCTCCGGGCGGCGGCCGGATCGTGGCGCTCACGCCGGCCGGCCAGGTCGCGCTGTCGGATCCGGACGGCAGGCGCGAGACGCGGATGAGCGGCCTGGGGAACGTGGGCGGCCTGGCCGCCGTCTCGCCGGACAACCGTTATCTCTCTATTGGCAGCGGCCAGGTGATCGTCATCAGGCACGGTCACGTGCTGACCCCCTACCCCGTCGCGGTGCCCCTCAGCAGCGCAACCGCCGCCGCGTGGCCTGATCCTTTCGCGGATCATGAGCGGTCGCTCGTGATGCTGCTCGACTACGGAAGCCCAGCGCAGTCGTCAAGCAACCCCATCTCGGTGGTCTCGCTCACCGCTGGCCGGCCAGTGGCGCTGGGGGTGGGGGACCAGGTGGCAGGTGACCCGCAGGCGGCCGGGGTCTTCGTGTCGGTAGCCGCGCCGGTGAGCCCCTCGGCCACTCCGCTCCAGGCGAATCCCGATTCCGGGATCCTGCTGCGCGACGCGGGACGGGCCCCGGTAGTGCTGGCCACAGCGGGTGCGCTCAACCGCGACCTCGGCCAGGCCCCCGGTCTGCCTGTGTCACTGGCCGCGTATCCGAGCCCCTCGGGAGCCGAGGTAGCTGTGACCATCCGGCCCGCCGCTGGGGGCACCGCGGGCGTCGTGGTCCTCAGCCGGGCAGGCCGCCTTCTCGGCCGGGTCATCGCCCCGATCGGTGGGCAGAGCGTCCCCACCTGGTCGCCGTCCGGCAGATCGCTTGCCTTCCCCACCGGCGGCGGCGCGGGGCCCCAGCTGCGAATCTGGATGATCGGCCGGCCCGCTGCGGCCA
>DATGVY010000379.1:0-7120 GCA_035299845.1 Streptosporangiaceae bacterium | reverse complement strand
CCGCTCGGCGGCGGTCCGCACGCCACCGCGCGCCGTGGCGGCGCGATCGGCGTCTTCTGGCGCGGATTCGGCAATGACCGGCTCTGGTCGGCAACGTTCGCGCCTGGCCGGCGCTGGGCCGGGCCACGTGAACTGGGCGGGCTGCTTGCCTCGGCCCCGTTCCCGCTGATGTCGCGAGGCGGCCGCGTGCACGTCTTCTGGAAGGGCCCAGGCCGCCAGCTATGGGAGGTCTCGCACGGGCCCGCGACGGGCTGGCGGCGCCCGTCCAGCCTGCGGATGGGGCCGGTTCGCGCCGGGCCGTTCGGCATCGTCGGCCGCGGCGGCAGAAACGAGGTGTTCTGGCGGGGGAGGGCAGGGCACCTGTGGTTCGCCGCCCAGGCAAGCGGGGGCGGCTGGAGCGGGCCGCACGATCTTGGCGGTCACGTCGGCTGAGCGGCCATCTGGGCTGAGCGGCCATCTGGGCTGAACTGCCACATGCGCTGGACGGCCACATGCGCTGGACGGCCAGGTAGGCTGGAGGGCAGCGACACCGTGGCCGGCAGCATCACCCGGCCGCGGCGGACCGCGGCCCCCCGAGCCAGGCGGCCGTGCCCGGCCCTGGGGGCGGTCGCGCGCCTGGATGATCGCGTCATCCCGCCAGGCACCAGTTCCGTACGGTATACCTGTGTTACCTATCTCAACGGACGCGTCGACCTAGGACAACCATGACTCTGGCCCGGCCCAAGATCGTGAACACCGCATGGCGCATGCTCCCGGAGCCGCTGCGGACCAAGCTCCGTGGCAACACCGGCAAGCGGTTCGTCCGGTTCGTGCCCGTGTCCATCGCCGCCGTGGTGGCCAGCCAGATCACGCTGGCCGTCCTGGTCGGCATCACTCAGCTGAGCGCCGGAGCGTCGGCGGTCATCGCGTCGATGGCCGGCGCCGGGGTGAGCTACGTGCTGAGCCGCTGGGCGTGGGAGCGCAAGGGCAGGCCGCACATGCTCAAGGAGACCCTGCCGTTCTGGCTGGTCTCCATCGGCGCATGGATTGTCCTCGGCCTGGCCAGTCACTACGCCAGTGTCTGGGCAGTGTCGATGGACTTCGGCCACTGGCAGCGGGTGGCCGTCGTCAACGGGGCGTACTTCCTGGCCAACTGCGTGACGTTCGTCAGCAGGTTCCTGATCTTCCACTACGTGCTGTTCGCGAATCGCGGGCCTGAGCCTGCGGCCAGCACGCCGGCCGCGGGCCTGGGGCTGGCCGGCGGTCCCGGGCTGGCCGGCGTGCCGGAGCTAGCCGACCCGCCGCGCCGTGCCGATCACGACGAGCCGGTCTCCTTCGCGCTTGCTGCCGACAGACCGGCCCCCCGCGCGCGCTGACGCTCCCGCCACCAGGTTCCGCCGATCACGCCGGCGAAACGCAGGCCGTAGAAGACGTTGTTGCCCTTCTTGCTCTTGCCGACCTGCCGCTTGTGAATGGTGGCCGGCCGCTCGGCGACCCGGTAGCCGTGCGTGATGACGCCGATCAGCAACTCGGCGGCCTGGTACTGCGGCTGCTCAAGCAGCACGGTCCCGGTGACCTCGGCGCGCATTGCCCTGAGCCCGAACGTCGTGTCGCTGATCCGCTGGCCGGTCAGCGCGCTGATGGTGAGCGCGAAGACCCGGACACCCAGCCGCCGCACCGGATCCCTGGTCTCCTCGCTGCCGAGCCTGCGCGACCCGGTGACGAAGTCGGCCTCCCCGGCCAGGATCGGCTCAAGCAGCCGCTCGATCTCCGCCGGGTTGTACTGCCCGTCGGCGTCCGTCGTCACGATGTACTTCGCGCCGCCCCCGCGGGCCAGCCGGTAGCCGAGGCGGAGCGCGGCGCCCTGGCCGCGGTTGACCGGGACGTCGCAGACAAGCGCGCCAGCTGCTTCCGCTTCCTTGACCGTGCCGTCGACAGCACCGTCCGACACGACGATCTTCGCGACCGCGAGCCCGCAGACCGATGCGGGCAGCGCCTCGATGACCGGGCCGATCGCGCCCTCCTCGTTGTAGGCGGCTATCACGATGGCCAGCGGCGGCAGCCCGGTTGCCGTGGACCCGTACTGATCGGTGAAGGCGCGGACGGCCTCGCCGTCGATGACGGCGTCGTCGGCGGGCGTGGTCGTCATATCGCTGCCTCCGAGAACTCCGGCCAGACGGTGGCCATGCCGGACTTAAGGTCGTGCTCCGGCTTGTACCCCAGCGCCCGGGCGGCGGAGATGTCAATGATGACCGCAGGCATCTCGCCGGGCTTGCCGGGGACGTTCTCGATGGGTATGTCCGCGCCCGTCACGCTGCGCGCGGCGGCGACGATCTCGTTCACCGTGACCGACTCGCCGGCGCCGAGGATCAGCGGCCCGGTGAAACCCGCCCGCAGCGCGGCGAAGGTGCCGGACACGATGTCATCGACATGCACGAGGTCGCGAACCTGGCTGCCGTCACCGTAGACCTGCACGCCCCTGCCGTCCCTGGCGGCACGCATCAGGCGCGGCACGAAGCTGTCCTTCTCCGCCATTCCCGGACCGTACACGTTGGAGAACCTGAGCGCGCAGCCGGTCATGCCGTAGCACGCCGCGTAGGAGCCGAGCAGCATCTCGCCGGCCGCCTTGGTGGCCCCGTACGGGGTGAGCGGCCGGAGCGGCATCTGCTCGGTGATGACGGTGCGTCCCACGTCGCCGGTGACCGCATTGGTCGACGCGAGCACGAAGGCGCTGACGTCCTTCAGCCGAGCCTGCTCCAGCAGTCCCGCCGTCGCATCGACGTTGAGCGCGTGCGTGCCGGCCGGGTCGTCGATCGACAGCAGCACCCGCGTCACCGCGGCCAGGTGGATGATCACTTCCGTCCCCGGGCTGACCGCGGCCTTGACCACCGCCGGATCGCACAGGTCCCCCACGACGGACCGGACGTCGTCGTCGGGGAATGCCCGCAGATCCGCCACCGTCACGTCGGCGCCGGTCGCCAGCAGCGCGCGGACAAGCCGCCGCCCGATGAATCCGGATCCGCCGGTCACGAGTACGCGGGAACGATTCTCATCCCCCATCGAGGCTCCATTCACGTCAGTTGTCCTATATCCAGCGGTGTGCCGGGTTTTGCCGCATTCAGTCATTCAGTCGCGCTGCGGCTGTGGTTACGGATCGCTCAGCTTTTCCTCCAGGCCGGCGCCTGCGTGCCCGCACCCGCCGCGGACCGGCAAGGACAGCCAGGCCAGCCGAGGGCGCGGAGCCTGGCTGGGCTGCGTCGTGCGCCACCAGCAGGGACGGGTGGTCCTTATCCCGGTTGCGCGTGGTCAGTGTATCGGCGGACTGGCATGCGCCAGCCCGGAAGCCGGCGGTTGTGCAATGCTGTAAGGCCGATGGCATCTGCGGAGGAACCCGGTGGGAATCCGGGGCTGTCGCGCAACTGTGACCGGGGAGTGACCCTCAGCGGCCACCGCTGCGAATCTGACCACGCCAGGCGCGTGGCCCGATCGCGGCGGGAAGGCGAGGCGAGCGTCGATCCGGGAGCCAGGAGACTCCGGCCGTCGGCTGAACCAACTGCGGGCGCGGAAACCCGGGAAGGACGAGGTCGGATCATGGCCGGGCAGCACATCGGGGCCGGGGGCGCGGGAGAGCGGGCGCGCTCGGCGGGCGACCATCGGACGGCAGGCCCGCTCGCCGCCGCTGATCACCTGGACGGTTCCGGCGCCCCCTCGCGCGCCGCCCGGCAGGCCGCGCAGGCGGCCTACCCGTTCGCCGCCATCGTCGGCATGGCTGACCTGAAGCTCGCGCTGCTGGTCAACGCCGTGTCACCGGCGATCGGCGGCGTCCTCGTCCGGGGCGAGAAGGGCACGGCGAAGTCGACCGTGGTCAGGGGGCTCGCGGCGCTGCTGCCGCCCGCGGACGTCGTCGCGGACTGCAGGTTCGCCTGCGACCCGGCCGGGCCCGATCCTGGCTGCCCGGACGGCCCGCATCCGGACCAGCCAGCGGGACTGCGGCGGCCGGCCCGGCTGGCTGAGCTGCCGGTCGGCGCGACCGAGGACCGGCTGGCCGGCTCCCTGGACATCGAGCGCGCGCTGACCGAGGGCGTCGCCGCCTTCGAGCCCGGGCTGCTCGCCGCCGCGCACCGCGGCCTGCTCTACGTGGACGAGGTGAACCTGCTTCATGATCACCTCGTCGACCTGCTGCTCGATGCCGCCGCCCTGGGCGTGAACTACGTCGAGCGTGAGGGCATCTCGGTCCGGCATGCGGCCAGGTTCCTGCTGGTGGGCACCATGAACCCGGAGGAGGGTGAGCTCAGGCCGCAACTGCTTGACCGGTTCGGGCTGACCGTCGAGGTGGCAGGCACCAGGGACCCGGCGCAGCGGGCCGAGGTGGTCCGCCGCCGGCTGGCGTACGAAGCGGACCCGGTGTGTTTCGCAGCGAACTGGGATCTAGATTCTGAACGGATAGCCAGCCGCGTGGTCTCGGCGCGCGAGCGGCTGCCGATGGTCCGGCTGCCCGATAGCGTCCTGCGGCAGATCTGCTCGGTCTGCGGGACGTTCGAGGTGGACGGGCTGCGTGCCGATCTGGTCACGGCGCGGACGGCCATCGCGCTGGCCGCCTGGCATGGCCGGGACGAGGTCGGCGAGGAAGACGTGCGCCAGGCCGCCAGGCTGGCGCTGCCGCACCGCCGCCGCCGGGATCCCTTCGACGTGCCTGGGCTCGATGATCGCGCGCTCGACGAGGCGCTGCAGGACGCGCTCGGGACCGGCCAGCCGCCGGACCGGCCGGACCGCGAGGCGCCGGATTACGCTGGCCCGCGGCCGCCAGGCGACGGCGAACCCGACAATGGCGGCCCAGACGGTGATCGCCCGGACGGGCCGGACGGCAACGACCCGGACGACGACGGGCCTGGCGGCCCGCCGGGACCAGCCGGCCTGGCGCCGCCGCAGGACCGGGCCGAACAGGCCCCGGGGACGTCGCAGGAGCCCGGCGAGCGGCGGCCCGCCGCGCCGTCCGCAGGACAGCCAGCGGGCGCCCGCAGCGAGAGCGCCAAGGGCGCGACGGCGCCGTTCCGCCCCCGGCTGCTGACCGTTACCGGAATCGGCCAGGGCGCGCCTGGCCGGCGCTCGGCAGCCAGGACCCCATACGGCCGGGTCACCGGCGCTCGGCTGCCAACGGGCCGGGTGCGTTCGGTCCACCTGCCCGCCACGCTGCGCGCCGCCGCGCCAAGGTCCGGCCGCGCCGCCGCCCGGCAAGAGGCGCCGCCGTACGGTCGGCCTGCTGGCCCACCCGGGCCGCGGCCGGCAATGCCGCGGCCGGCAATGCCGCGGCCGGCGCGGTCGGCAGTCCAGCAGTCGGCGGAGCCTGGGCCGCCTGCCGGTCAGCGCCCAGGCATGGTAGCCGTCCGGCAAGAGGCGCCGCGAGTGCGGATCCGGCCGTCCGACCTGCGCGAGACCGTGCGGGTCGGCCGGGAGGGCAATCTGGTGCTGTTCGCCGTCGACACCAGCGGCTCGATGGCCGCCGGGCAGCGCATCCGCGCGGTCAAGGGCGCCGTGCTCTCCCTGCTGCTCGACGCCTACCAGCGCAGGGACAAGGTCGGCCTGGTCATGTTCCGCGGCGCGGGTGCCGAGGTCGCGCTGCCGCCGACGTCCTCGGTGGAGGCGGGCGCCCGGCGGCTGGCCGCGCTGGCGACCGGCGGCCGGACGCCGCTGGCGGCCGGCCTCGCCCAGGCCGCCAGGGTGCTGCGGGCCGAACGCCTCAGGGACCCCGACCGCCGCCCGCTGCTGGTAGTCGTCACCGACGGCCGGGCGACCAGCGGCACCGGCGCCGATCTCGCCCGGGCCGTCGGCGGGCTGGCGGGCGTCGCGGCCGTCGTGATCGACTGCGAGTCCGGCCCCGTCCGGCTGGGCCTCGCGGTGCGGCTGGCGGCGCAGCTAGGCGGCAGCGCCGTCCGGCTGGAGGAACTCGCGGCAGGCAGCATCACCGGCGTGGTTCGTGCTTACTCGGGGATCCGGGCTCACTCGGGCAGCCGTGCTTACTCGGGGATCCGTGCTTACTCGGGCGGCCGGACTCACCCGGGAATTGGGGCTGACGCGCCGGCCGGGCGGGCGACCGGGCACCGCCGGGGGGCCGCCTGATGCCCCGCGGCAGGCCGGCCGCCGTGCCGGACGACGGCCTGACCACCCGGCAGCGGCGCAGCCGCCCGCTGGTCATCGTGCACACTGGGCCGGGCAAGGGCAAGTCGACCGCCGCCTTCGGCCTGGCGCTGCGGGCCTGGAGCCAGGGCTGGCCGGTTGCCGTATTCCAGTTCGTCAAGTCGGCCAAGTGGCGGGTCGGCGAGGAGCGCGCGCTGACGACGCTCGGCGGCAGCGGCGCGGGCGGTACGGTGACCTGGCACAAGATGGGCGATGGCTGGTCCTGGATCCAGCGTGACGCCGATGATCACGCCGAACGTGCCGCCGAGGGCTGGGCGCAGATCAGCCGGGACCTCGCCGCGCAGGCCTACCGGCTGTACGTGCTCGACGAGTTCACCTACCCGATCAAATGGGGCTGGGTCGACGTCGATGAGGTCATCTCCGTGCTGGCCGCCCGCCCCGGCAGCCAGCACGTGGTGATCACCGGCCGGGACGCCGACCCGAAGCTGATCGCTTTCGCCGACCTGGTCACCGAGATGACCAAGGTCAAGCACCCGATGGACGCCGGGCAGAAGGGCCAGAAGGGCATCGAATGGTAGCCATTCCACGGCTCGTCATCGCCGCCCCGGCGTCCGGCAGCGGCAAGACGACCGTTGCCACCGGGCTGATGGCGGCGCTGGCCAGCCGGGGACTGCGGGTATCAGGGCACAAGGCCGGGCCGGACTATATCGACCCCGGCTATCACGCGCTGGCCACCGGCAGGCCGGGCCGCAACCTGGACCCGGTGCTGTGCGGCGAGGAGCTGATGGCCCCGCTGTTCCTGCACGGCGCGGCCGGCGCTGACGTCGCGGTGATCGAGGGCGTGATGGGGCTCTTCGACGGCGTGCTGCCGGACGCGCCCCGTCAAACCAGCACCGTCCAGGCCAGCACCATCCAGGCCAGCGTCAGTGGCGGCGGGATCGGCCAGGCCAGCACCGGCCAGGCCAGCACCATCCAGGCCAGCGTCAGCTGCGGCGGGATCGGCCAG
>DATGVY010000378.1:0-5185 GCA_035299845.1 Streptosporangiaceae bacterium | reverse complement strand
CGGGATCGGGGGGATCACGGGGTCGGAGCCGGTCGAGATCACCACGTGCTCGGCGTGCAGCAGCTCGTCGCCGACGGACACCACGCCGGGTCCCGCGATGCGCCCGTGTCCGCGGTACAGGGCGATGCCGTTGTCCGCGAGCCATTGCGCCTGCGCCGAGTCGTCGTAGTCGGAGACCATGAAGTCGCGCCAGGCGAGCGCCGCGTCGACGTCGACTTCGGCCTTCGCCGCCGCCTCACGGGCACCGTGGACGGCGTCGCCGGGGCGAAGCAGCGTCTTCGACGGGATGCACGCCCAGTACGAGCACTCGCCCCCGACCAGCTCGCGCTCGACCAGGGCCACCCGCAGCCCGCCGTCGGCCAGCTCGCCGGCGCAGTGCTCGCCCGGTGCGCCGCCGCCCACCACGATGACGTCGTAGTCGCTGTTCATGTGCTCGCTCCCGGCCAGGCCTGGCCGGGGCGCCCGGCCTGCTCTTGCATCATGTACTGCGCGTACCAGTCCGGCCAGTCCGGGTCGGGGTGCCCGGTCTGCTCCTCGTGCCGGCCATGCGCAGCCGCCGCACGGCGCAGCGCCCGGGCCAGATCGTCCGCGGAATCAAAGGTCACTTGCATCGGGGTACTCCTCCTGGTCAAGAACTGCCGGCCCGGCAATCATCCGCTCCGGGCCCAGGTCACCGGCCCGGAAGGCGGGTGGTGATCTCCTCTAGCCGGGCAGGCCGGCCGGCACGCCCGGCCACGATCATCACGAAGCCGGGGCCCAGACAGCCGCCGCGACGACCAGGGCATGTTTGCAGTGGCGGGCGAATGCGTGCTCAATGCCGTGTTTGAGGCGGGTCGTCGCTGCATGCCCGGCCGGGCTAGGCACCACCGGCGAGGCGGCGGTCGCGCTGCTGCACACCCAGCTCGCCGTATGGATAGTCGGTGGGCTGCGGGTCGCTCGCGGCGTTGAGCGCGGCGGTTTCGGCGGGGCTGAGATGCAGGTCAGCGGCGCGAAGGTTGGTCTCGAGCTGCCCGGCCGTGCGGGCGCCGAGGATTGTCGAGGCCACCGCTGGCCGATCGCTCGCCCACGCCAGCGCGATCTCGGCCATGGACACGCCGCGCTCGTCAGCGATCTTCTGCACCGCGTCGATGACGTCCCAGGTGCGCCGCGTGCCCCGCCGGTCGTAGGCCTCCATGCCGCGGTTCGGGTCCTCGCCCAGGCGAGTGGCGCCAGACGGCCGCTGGCCGCGCTTGTACTTGCCCGACAGCCAGCCGCCGCCGAGCGGACTCCAGGGCAGCAGCCCCAGGCCCGCGTCCATCGCCGCAGGCACGATCTCCCACTCGATCTCCCGCACCAGCAGGCTGTACTGCGCCTGAAGCGTCACCGGCCCGGCGGCATTCAGCGCGCGGGCCAGGTGCACCGCCTTCGTCAACTGCCAGCCGGTGAAGTTCGACAGCCCGTAGTAGCGGATCTTGCCAGCGCGGGCAAACCCGTCGAGGGCACGCGCTGTTTCCTCCAGCGGCGTCCACGGATCAAACGCATGAACCTGATACAGGTCAACCGCCTCGACGCCCAGCCGGCGCAACGACGCGTCAAGCGCCCGGGTCAGATGCCGCGCGGACAACCCAGCACCGTTGGGAGAATCATCCAGCGGGAAGCGGCCCTTCGTGGCCAGCACCACCGGCTCAGTGATCTCGGCCGGCCGGCTGGCGAGCCAGCGGCCGATGATCTCCTCCGACCTCCCGTCGCCGTACGTATCGGCCGTGTCGACCAACGTGCCGCCCGCCGCAGCGAAACGGTCGAGCTGCTCATGCGCGCCCTGCTCGTCAGTCTCCACGCCGAAGGTCATGGTCCCAAGGCAAAGGGTGGACACCGCGCAGCCGCTATGCCCCAAAGTGCGATAGTCCATGGTTCAACCTACGCCCGTCGAGTGTGGCGCCTGCCCCAGCAGGACTGCGGGGAGCACCTCCGGCGTGCCGTCTTCGCAGTCCCCGGCAACGGGGCGGCTGCGATGCCGGCTGCAGTCCCCGGACTCCTGCTGGCCGGTAGCGGAGCTGGATGCTGGCTGCTGTTCACCGACCTCGACAAGCTCGTCCTCGACTACGCGGTCGGCATGAGCCGCACTCCCGTGGAGGTGTCCGACGCGGGCCGACGATTCAGCTGGCCCGGGCGGCGGCGGCTTCAGCTGGCCGGGATGACGATTCCGTACTCGTGGATCTTGCGGTAGATCGTCGCCCGGGACATGCCCAGCGACTCAGCCGCCTTGACCTTATTGCCCTCGAAGTCGAGCAGGCTCTGCACAATGGCATCGCGTTCCATCGACTCCAGCGGGCTGAGCAGCCGGCGGCTTACCGTCCAGCATTCCGGCGGCAGATCACTCGGGCGGATCGAGCCGCTGCGCCGGTGCTGCGCGACCCTTCTCAGCACCTGCCAGAGCTGCTCGGTATTGCCCGGCCAGTTTGACCGCAGCAGAAGCTGCATCGCCTCGGGCGAGCAGGTCAGCCGGTCCTGGAGGTTGAGCCTGGCGAGCAGGAACGGAACGAGCTCGTGCAGGTCTTCGATGTGATGGCGGAGCGGCGGTAGCTCCACGGTGCTGGGGAAGTATCGCAGCAGCTCGGACAGATCGTCGCTGACCTGGGTCGCACTCACGGTGACCGCGACCCATAGCGAGTCCTGCTGCCTGGTGGCCTGTGCGCCCTGCAGCGCGGCGGACAGCGCGTGCAGCCGCTGGGTGCTGAGCCGGTCGACATGCTGGATCACCAGGCTGCCCACGCTCTCCAGCAGCTCACGGCTCGTTCCGGCCAGCCATTCCTGGCCGTCCGCATCCGCGGCGTCAAGCACCCGGAAGCGGCCAGCCGGATTTCGCCGCTGGTGCACCGCCCGGATCACGGCCAGCTTGCCGGTTCCCGGTTCGCCCTGCAGCGCGAGCCACTCGGCCGAGCCGTAGATCGCGTCCACCTGGTGGCAGCCGCGCAGCCACAGCGCCCCGGAGCCAACCAGGCCCGGCAGGAAGAGCCGGGTCAGCGCGCTGGCGCTGGACCCCGCCTCCGTGGCCGGCCGGCTTTCCGGCTCGAGTAGCTTCACGTGCACCACGCCGCCGGCGCCCCGGCCGTCGCTCGGAACAGGCCGGCAGTGGATCCGCGCCCTGACGCCGGTGGGCAGCTCGACAACCACCCCGCCGGGATGCCGGCTGGCCAGCGCCTCGGCGGCCTGGCCGAGCAGCACGACCTGGTCGCCAGGATCGAGCACCTGCCGGGCGTAGTCGTTCATCATCACGACGTTGTTGTTGAGCGCCAGCACGATTCCGGCAGTCCGCCTGCAGGCCCGCAGGTATTCCTGTAGCAGCTCGAACTCCCGCTCGCCGCTGCCGGTGAGCAGCGCCTGGGTGATCTGGTCAGCCGTGGTCTTGGCCAGCGCGATCAGCAGCGCGTCGGCGTCCTTGCGCCAGCAGGTCAGGTCGACGGCGCCCACCGTCTTGCCGGAGATGGGGTGATGGATCGGGACCCCGGCGCAGGCGAGATCCTCGAGATTCTCCGCATAGTGCTCGTGGCCGAACACGTGCATCGGCCGGCCGCCCTCCAGCGCCGTGCCGATACCGTTGGTGCCGACGGACTCCTCGGCGTAGCTGAAGCCGGGCGCGAGCTGGACGCTGTCCAGGTGCCGGTCAAGATCGTGATCGGCCGCCAGCCTGGTGAGCACCACTCCGGCGGCGTCCGTCAGGATGACGCTGATCGGCTGGCCGTCCAGGTGCTCGCGCAGATTCCGCAGCACCGGCAGGGCGCTGCGGGTCAGCGGCGTGTCCAGGTCGGGGTCGCGCACATAGGACAGGTCGATGTGATCGGCGGCGACGTTCCACCGCCGGGAGCGCCACCAGGACGCCAGGATCGTGTCGCGTACCTGGTCCGGCTCGACCGGCTCCGCGGTCAGGAACCGTTCCCTGGCCTTGGCCAGCCGGTCACCGCCGGTCAGGACCCGCTCTCGGGTCCTGACCAGCCGGCCACGGCCAGTCACGTCGGGTGGCTGGGACGCTGCTGGTGACACGGGCGCCTCCCTGCTTCCCGGTACCGCTCTCGCAGGCCGGGCCCAGCCCACGGGGTGGCTCATGAGGGTTGCGTCGTTCTCTCAAGATAAGCACGACTTTGCCGGCATGTGTCTCATGTTGAGACCGTTTTCTTCCTGCAGCCGCCGTTTGATGCCGTACGTCCGCGTCGATGCCCCAGTTAGGAGGTACCCAGATGGACAATCCGGACAACAACGATGAGACCTATAACCCGTGGAGCATCGTCAATCTGGTGTTTCATCATCTGGCTGATGAGGGCATGCATCCGGTCCTCGGCGACGCTGGCGATCCTGGCGTCCCTGCGGCGCAGCTGCTCACGGCGCTGGGTATCCGGCCGGCGCCGGAGGGTAACCGACAGGTCTCCCGGGATGTCCAGCAGCAGCTGGCCCAGATCAGGACTGCCGTCTTCGGCGACAGCTGACCGGCTGCGGCCGGCTGCTGGCCGACTACCGGCCGGCTGCTGGCCGACGGCCGGCTGCTGGCAGGCCCGTTGAACCAGTCACTGACCGGTGCTCGCCAGATCGGCCCGGGTTGTCTCATGTTGAGAGCACCGGACCCCGCAAAAAGGGTTCTCATCAGGCCAGGAGGAGTTTCGGGCGTGCGGGTACGTGCGTTCGCCGGTGAGGTGAGGGGCCCTTTGCCGGAAAAACGATCAAGGGCTGCAGGCGGGCTGTCTCAGCCGACCCGAGTGAAGGGTAAGGGAGTGGAATGAGTCGCCAGAGCGTGGCCAAGGCACACCAGAAGATCCAGGAGCTGTCCTGGGAACCGCTCTACCACGAGCCGGTAGCGCAGTACGGCACGGATTACACCTTCGAGAAGTCCCAGAAGAAGGACCCGCTGAAGCAGGTCCTGCGGTCGTACTTCCCGATGCAGGAAGAGAAGGACCACCGCGTCTACGGAGCCTCCGACGGCGCGATCCGCGGCAATATGTTCCGCCAGGTGCAGGAGCGCTGGATGGAGTGGCAGAAGCTGTTCCTGTCCATCATCCCGCTGCCCGAGATCTCCGCGGCGCGGGCGATGCCGCTGCTGTTCCGCACGGTTCCGAACCCTGAGCTGCACAACGGCCAGGCGATCCAGATGATCGACGAGGTACGGCACTCGACGATCCAGCAGAACCTCAAGCGCCTGTACATGAACAACTACATC
>DATGVY010000377.1:0-11397 GCA_035299845.1 Streptosporangiaceae bacterium | reverse complement strand
CCAGGCAGAACGCGGCTGGTGGACGCTGCGCGCCGCGGACGCCGGACCGGGCAGCGACTACGCGTTCAGCCTGGATGGCGGACCGCCGCGGCCCGACCCCCGCTCCGCCTTCCAGCCCGGCGGCGTGCACGGCCCGTCACGAGTGGTCGACCACGGCGCGTTCACCTGGTCCGACGGCGGCTGGCGCGGCCTGCCGCTGACCGGGTCGGTGCTGTATGAGTGCCACATCGGCACCTTCTCCGCCGAGGGAACCTTCGACGGCGCGATCAGGCACCTGGGACACCTCGACGACCTCGGCGTCGATGCCATCGAGCTGATGCCGGTGGCCGAGTTCCCCGGCCGCCGGGGCTGGGGCTACGACGGCACCGCCCTGTTCGCCCCGCACCACGCCTACGGCGGCCCGGACGGGCTCAAGCGGCTTGTCGACGCCGCGCACGGCCGCGGGATCGGCGTGATCATGGACGTCGTCTACAACCACGCCGGGCCGGACGGCAACTACCTGCCGGAATTCGGCCCGTACTTCTCGGCGCGGCACCGGACCAGCTGGGGCGAGGCGGTCAACTTCGACGGGCCGGGCAGCGACGAGGTCCGCCGGTTCGTCCTCGACAACGCGCTGATGTGGCTGGACGACTACCACTGCGACGGGCTCCGCCTGGACGCCGTGCACGCCATCGCGGACGACTCGGCGACGCACATCCTGGAGGAACTTGCGGCCGAGGTGGGCGCGCTCGCGGCGCATGCGGGCCGACCGCTCTTCGTCATCGCCGAGAGCGACAGGAACGACCCCCGCTACGTCCGCGGCCGCGCGGCAGGCGGCTACGGCCTGGACGCATCCTGGGCTGACGAATGGCATCACGCACTGCATGCCTCGCTGACCGGCGAGAAAAGCGGCTATTACGCGGACTTCGGGCCACTTCGCCTGCTCGCTAAGGCGATGCGGCAGGCGTGGGTGTACGACGGCGTCTACTCGCCGTACCGCCAGCGAGTGCACGGCAGGCCGCCCGCGGGGCTGGGCGGCGGCCAGTTCGTAGTCGCCGCCCAGAACCACGACCAGATCGGCAACCGCGCGGCCGGCCAGCGGACCGCTGCCCTGATCAGTGACGGCAGGCTCCGGGTGGCCGCCGCCCTGCTGCTCACCGCGCCGTTCGTGCCGATGCTGTTCCAGGGCGAGGAATGGGGGGCAGGCACGCCGTTCCAGTACTTCACCGACCACTCCGATCCCGCGCTCGGGCGCGCGGTCAGCGAGGGGCGGCGGCGGGAGTTCGCCGCCTTCGGCTGGGACCCCGGTGACGTGCCCGATCCGCAGGATCCGGTGACGTTCCGGCGGTCCAGGCTCGACTGGGCCGAGCCGCGCCGCGATCCGCACGCCGGCCTGCTGGCCTGGCATCGCCGGCTGATCGCCCTGCGCCGGCAAATCCCCGCGCTGACCGACCCCCGCCTTGACCGCGTCGCGGCCGACTGCGACGAGGAGGCCGGCTGGCTGGTCGTCCGCCGGGGGCCGGTCGTCGTGGCCAGTAACCTTGGCTCCGGAACCTGGACCTTCCCGGCGCCGCCGTCGGCGGAGCTGCTCGCGGCCTCCGATCCCGGCGTGAAACCGGCGGGCCGGGGAGTTGTCCTGCCGCCCGACACCGCAGCCATCCTGCTCGATCCGGTGCCAGCCTGACGGATCCGGTGCACCATGACTTAAGCGGCTGGCCGACCCGCAGCACCACCGGGCCAGCCAGCCGCCGCCGAAGACGCCAGCGAAAGGACGCAGCAGCTCATGGGCGAGGCCATCGAGACCTGGCCGGGTCGGCCCTATCCGCTGGGCGCCGCCTATGACGGCGGCGGGACCAACTTCTCGCTGTTCTCCGAGGCGGCTGAGCGAGTCGAGCTCTGCCTCTTCGACAATGACGGCGGCGAGCAGCGGGTAGCCCTAGAGGAGATCGACGCCTCCTGCTGGCACGCCTACCTGCCGTCGGTGGTGCCCGGGCAGCGGTACGGCTACCGGGTGCACGGGCCGTGGGCGCCGGACCGGGGCCACCGCTGCAACCCGGCCAAGTTGCTCATCGACCCCTACGCCAAGGCCATCGAGGGCGAGGTGCACTGGAACCCAGCGTGCTTTCCCTACACGTTCGGCGACGAGAACTCGCGTAACGACGACGACAGCGCCGCGTACGTGCCCAGGTCAGTCGTGCACAACCCGTACTTCGACTGGGGCAACGACCGGCCGCCGGACATCCAGCTCAACGAGTCGGTCATCTACGAGGTCCATGTCAAGGGCTTCACCGCCCGGCATCCGGAGATCCCCGGGGCGCAGCGCGGCACCTACGCCGGGCTGGCGCACCCAGCCGCGATCGAGTACCTGACCGGGCTCGGTATCACCGCGGTGGAACTGCTGCCCGTGCACCAGTTCGTGCACGACAGCCACCTGGCGGACCGGGGCCTGCGGAACTACTGGGGCTACAACTCGATCGGCTTCCTCGCCCCGCACAACGACTACGCCGCCGCCGGCCAGCGCGGCGAGCAGGTCGCCGAGTTCAAGGCGATGGTACGGGCGCTGCACGAAGCCGGGATCGAGGTGATCCTCGATGTCGTCTACAACCACACCGCCGAGGGCAACCAGCTCGGCCCGATGCTGTCGATGAAGGGCATCGACAACGCCGCCTACTACCGGCTGGTGCCGGAGAACCCGAACTTCTACTACGACACGACCGGCACCGGCAACAGCCTCAACGTCCGGCATCCGCACACCCTGCAGCTGATCATGGACTCGCTGCGCTACTGGGTGACCTACATGCACGTCGACGGGTTCCGCTTCGACCTGGCCGCCAGCCTGGCCCGCCAGTTCCACGAGGTCGACCGCCTGTCCGCGTTCTTCGACCTGATCCAGCAGGATCCGGTCGTCTCGCAGGTCAAGCTCATCGCCGAGCCCTGGGACATCGGCGAGGGCGGCTACCAGGTCGGCAACTTCCCGGCGCTGTGGTCAGAGTGGAACGGCCGGTACCGCGACACGGTGCGGGACTTCTGGCGCGGTGAGCCCGCTACCCTCGGCGAGTTCGCCTCCCGCCTTACCGGCAGCTCCGACCTCTACCAGGCCGACGCCCGGCATCCGGGGGCCAGCGTCAACTTCGTCACTGCCCACGATGGCTTCACCCTGCGCGACCTGGTCTCCTACAACGAAAAGCACAACGAGGCCAACGGCGAGGACGGGGCGGACGGAGAGAGCCACAACCGGTCCTGGAACTGCGGCGCCGAGGGCGACGCGGACGACGAGCGGGTGCTGGCGCTGCGCCGCAGGCAGCAGCGCAATTTCCTGGCCACGCTGCTGCTCTCTCAGGGTGTCACCATGCTGCTCGGCGGCGATGAGACCGGGCGTACCCAGCGCGGCAACAACAACGCCTACTGCCAGGACAACGAGATCTCCTGGTACGACTGGGGCAACGTCGACGAGGAGTTGCTCGACTTCACCGGCCGCCTGATCGCGCTGCGGCGCGAGCATCCGGTGCTGCGCAGGCGGCGCTGGTTCCAGGGCCTGCCCATCCGGGGGTCGGTGGACCTCGGCTGGTTCAAGCCCGACGGCGCCGAGATGGGCGACGACGACTGGGACGCCGGGTCCACCCCCAGCTCAGTCGGCCTCTTCCTGAACGGCGAGGCGATTACCGACCGCGACCGCCGCGGCCAGCGGGTGACCGATGATTCCTTCCTGCTGCTGTTCAACGCCTATCACGAGCCGCTCGACTGGACGTTGCCCAAGCAGTGGGGCGAGTCGTGGGATGTCGTGCTCGACACCGCTGGACCAGGCCGGGAAGGCGATGTCTTCGCAGGTTCTGCCATGCTGCCCGTCGCCGCGCGTTCCGTCGTCGTCCTGCGCCGCGGCGCCGAGGCCGGCCAGGCGTGACGGCAGCAGACCGGTAGTCTCGCCTGGCGTGGCCGCACTGACGCCTGGGATCTCACTCGATATCCGTCAGCACCTTCTCGATGGCTGTCAGCCGCACGTTGAGCCGAACGAGTTCGGCGTGCACCGCGCTGTTGCCGGTCCTGCTCCCGCTGGTGCCCCCTGATGATCAGTATCAGGCCGAGGACGGGCTGCGCGGCCGACGGCGTCAGCCGGCGAACAGGTGCAGCTCGGCGGCGAAGCGGTCCGCCATCTCCACGGTTCTCGACAGCTCCCGGTGGCGGACGACCACCACGCCGTCGGAGATGCTGGTGGCCCGCCAGTCGCGCCGTGCCGCGCCGACCGGGAGCAGGTCGACTGCAGCGACATGTACGCCGAACTCGGCCAGCAGGCGGTCGAGGCCCTCGTAGTGGGTGATCCGGCCGGCGCCCTTGGCCCGCTTGAAGATGCTTGCGGCGTTGTAGCGCCGCTCGATCGGCTGCGAGATCCGCCCGTGCGTGACAGCCTCCGCCCAGGCCGAGAAGAGGTCGGCGTCGGTGGCGTAGTTCATCAGGTCGACCATGCGCCCGCCGGGCGGGCGGGCGGCGATCTCGCCGAAGACCACCTCGCCGTCGGCCTTCCGGTACCACTCCATGTGGGTGAACCCGTCCCGGAATCCCAGCACCTTCAGGACGGCGGCGCCGAGCGCGCGGCCGCCCTGAAGCTCCGGCGCGTCCAGGTCACGCAGCGTGATGTCGATGGGGCTGATCCACTCATGCGTCTTGTTGAGCAGCGGGCGCGGGCGGTACCACGAGATGTTCTCGAACAGCACCCGGCCGCCGGCGCAGATGGTGTCGTAGGTGAACTCCTCGGCCTCGACGAACTCCTCGACGCTGACCTGCGGCACATGCCGGAGCATCGGCAGGATGGCATTGAGCTCAGTGACCGACCCGGCCCGGTAGGTGTCGGCCGAGCCGCCGCCGGCGATGGGCTTGACGATGAGCGGGAAGCCGATGCGGTCCGCGGCGGCCCACACGCCCGCGACCGTGTCGGTGCTCGCGTGTCGCGGCGTGCGGAGACCGGCGGCATCGATGAGCCGCTTCATCTGCTCCTTGTCACGGAACGGCACCGTCTGCGTCACCGTCAGCCCGGGCAGGTCAAGCTCCTCGCGAAGCCGCGCGGCGAGCAGCATATAAGGCTCCCACAGGCATTCCACCCGGTCGATCCGCACCTGCCGGGCCAGCGCGCGGACGGTCGCCACCACGGCTTCCTCGGCAGCGAGCGAGCCAACCGCGATGTAGTGCGACATCGCATCCCGCGCGATGACCGGGAGGGCCGGTGCCGGCTGATCGCCAACCCCGATGACGGATGCTCCGGCGGCCGCCAGGCCGCGGGTGAAGAACGTCATTTCGGCCGGGTAGCCAGGGGAGATCATGAGGACGTTCATCGTGGTCGGGAGGATAGGCCCGTTTCGCCCGCCCGGCTAGCATGCGAGACATGAACGTCGTGTTCGTCGAGCCGTTCTTTCCCGCCAGCCAGCGCCAGTTCGCCCGCGCGCTGGCCGAGGCGGGCGCGACGGTGATCGGTGTCGGCGAGTACCCGGCGGATGCGCTGGGCGATGAGCTGCGGGGCTGGCTGCATCACTACGAGCAGGTGCCGTCGGTCACTGACGCCGAGACGATGACGGGCGTGGTCCGCCGGGTGCAGGACAGCCTGTGGGTGGACAGGATCGAGGCGACGATCGAGGCGCACACCATGGCCACGGCGCAGGTCCGGGAGGCCTGCACGATCCCCGGCACGTCGGTCCGGACGGCCTGGCTGTGCCGGGACAAGCCGTCGATGAAGCAGGTGCTGCGCGAGGCGGGCGTCCCGACGGCGGCCTCGGCCGCGGTGGGCAGCGCCGCCGAGGCACGCGCCTTCGCCGGGCAGACTGGCTTCCCGCTGATACTCAAGCCGCGCAGCGGCGCCGGCGCCGCCGGCACGATGCGGGCCGACAACGCCGCTGATCTCGAGCATGCGCTGGGAGTATTCGGCGCAGAAGGCGCCGACTCGATCGCCGTGGAGGAATTCATCGAGGGCCACGAGGGCTTCTACGACACCATCACGGTCGACGGGACGGTAGCCCTTGACTTCGCGTCGCACTACTACCCGAACGTGCTGAAGGCCATGCGGACCCGGTGGATCTCGCCGCAGTTCATCGCCACGAACCGGATCGACGCCGCGCCGGAATACGCGGAGCTGCGCGAGATGGGCCGCCGGGTGAACGCCGCCCTCGGGATCGGGACGTCGGCAACGCACATGGAGTGGTTCTCCGGCCCGAAGGGACTGAAGTTCTCCGAGATCGGCTGCCGCCCGCCGGGCGTGGGCGCCTGGGATCTGTACTCGGCCGGCAACGAGATCGACATCTACCGCGAGTGGGCGGAGGCGATCATCAGCGGCGCGACCCGCTCGGCGCCGTCGCGGCGGTACGCCAGCGGGATGGTCGCGCTGCGTCCCGATCATGACGGCCATATCGCCGGCTTCACCGGAGTTCAGGAGCTGCACCAGCAGTTCGGCGAATGGGTCATCGACTCGCACCTGCCGCCGGAGGGCACGGCGACCCAGCCGGTGGAGGCCGGGTACATGGCGAACGCGTACGTGCGGATGCGCCACCCTGACTACGACACGTTGCGCGGGATGCTCGACACCGTCGGCGCCACCCTGCACGTTCACGCCTCGTGAGAGTGACACTGCTCGGGCCTCAGCGCAGGCCGACGCTCGACTCGGTCGCGGCGGCGCTGCGGCTGGACGGGCCGTTTGCCACCGTCACCGCCGGCTGGCAGGAGCGCGAGCCCGACGACGGTGAGCTGAGCGCGCGGCTCGGCGGCCGCGACGTCAACCTCGCGCTGTACCGGCGATGGCTCGATGTGCAGGAGCGGGATCCGGACTTCGCGGCCGCCGACCGGCGGCTGCGGGGGGTGCTTGCCGAGCAGCAGGACATCTACCTGCTGCGGCTTGACTACGCGCTGCGGGCTGTCTATGCCGTCCAGCGCCGCAACGGCGATGAGCGGCTCAGGGACATTGCGCTGGCCGAGGCCATCGCCGCCGTCCGCGAGCTCGATGCGGCGCACCTGCGCCGGGTGAGCGATATCAGCCTTGAGTTCTACCAGGCATGGCAGCCGCACGGCCGGCCCGTCATCGCCGGGCACAGGGACGAGGTCACCCGGCTGCTCGGCGACGCCGCCGCGCTCGTGCTGGCCGGCGGGCATGTCGGCGTGCTGGCGGACCTGCTGCACCTGTTCAACGTCGCGGCGGCACTGCGCTTGCTGGCACCGCGCTCGCCGGTCATCGCATGGTCGGCTGGCGCGATGGCGCTGACCGACCGGATCGTGCTCTTCCATGACCGGGCGCCGCAGGGACCCGGCCACCCCGAGGTCTACGGCAGCGGTCTCAGCGTCGTGCGCAATCTCGTGCTGCTGCCGCATGCCAGGGCCAGGCTGCTGCTGGACGACGCGCCGCGGATGGCCGTTTTCGCCCGGAGGTTCGCTCCCGCCCGCTGTATCCTGCTGGAGACCGGCACCCGGATCGACACCGACGGTGACGGCAGCTGCCCGCCGGACACCCGGGTGCTCGCCGAGGACGGCCGCGTGACCTCCCTGGAGGCAGCCTGACCACCGTGAACGGCCCGGCGGTCAGCCGCAAGCTCGTCATCAACAGGCTAAGGGACCGCCGGCCGCTGGATCCTGCCATGGTCGACCGTTTCCTCGCCCACCATGCCGTGCCCATCATCGAGGGCGCCCGCTGCACGTTCCTCTACCGCGGCGAAGCCGATTCAGTCAGCCTCGTGCACCGGGTCGTCGGGCTGCCCGGCCGCATCCCGCTGCGCCGGCTGCACCGCACCGACCTGTGGTACGCCGTCGTGGAACTGCCGGCCGGATCGCGGATCGAGTACCAGCTAGAGGTGGCGCACGGCGAGCATCGCGAGCGGATCAACGATCCGCTGAACCCCCGGCTCGCGCACAGCCCGCTGGGCAGTTCCTCGGTCTGCTACGCCAGCGGGTACGAGGTGCCCGAGTGGACCAGGCCCGATCCGGACACGCGTCCCGGATCGCTGATCGACCTCAAGGTGCCGAGCCGTGCATTGCGCCGGGACTGCGCGGTAACCGTGTACATGCCGGCCCGAATCCTCCGTAATAGCCGGTATTCACTGCTTGTCGTGCACGACGGCAGCGACTACCTGGAGTACGCGTCGGCCCAGACGGTGCTGGACAACCTTATTCACCGGCTTGATGTGGCCGAGACCATCGTGGCGTTCACGTCACCGGGCGAACGGCTGACCGAGTATGCCAACTCCGCGGCGCACGCCCGGTACCTGACTACCGAGCTGGTGCCGCGGCTGGAGGCCGAGTTCCCGCTGGCGGGCACGCCGTCCGGCCGGTGCCTGATGGGGGCGAGCTTCGGTGCGGTGGCAGCGCTGTCAACCGCGTTCCGGTACCCGCGGTTCTACGGCTCGTTGCTGCTGCAGTCCGGGTCGTTCGTCTTCACCGACATCGGCCGCGCCCACGGCGGCGGGCCAGCGTTCGAGCCGGTGGTGAAATTCGTCAACCGGTACCGGGCGGCGCCGCGGAAGGTCGCGGACCGGGTGTTCGTCAGCTGCGGGGTCTACGAGCCGCTGATCGTGCCCAACCGGTCCATGGTGCCGACGTTCGAGGCCGCCGGGATGGACGTTCGCTACGTCGAGGCCAGGGACGGGCACAGCTGGGAGAATTGGCGCGACCGGCTACGGGAGGGGCTGTCATGGATATTTCCTGGTCCGCAGAAGTTCTGCTACGAGTGACGCGGTGAAGACGGTCGAACGCTGGTACTCCGAGCGGCTCCAGCATGAGATCACCGTCGTGCGGTGGGGGACGTCCGGCCGGCCGGTGCTGATCTTCCCCTCGGCCGGCGGTGACGCCGCGGAGATCGAACGCTATGGCCTGGTCGAAGTGTGCGGGCCGCTGCTCGCCGAGGGCCGGGTCAAGCTGTACTCGGCGGACAGCGTCGCCGGGCAGGCGATGGTGGCCAAGACTGGTTCGGCGGAGCACCGGATGTGGCTGCTCAACCAGTTCCATGAGTGCATCAGGCGCGAGGTGGTGCCCGCGATCCACGCTGATCTCGGCGGCCAGCCACTGGACGTGCTCGCGGGCGGCGCGTCAATCGGAGCGTTCAATGCGGTGGCCGTGCTGTGCCGGTACCCCGATGTCTTTTCCGCGGCGATCGGCATGAGCGGGAGCTACCGGATCGAGCGCTTCTACGATGAGGCGTCGAGCCAGGACCTGTACTTCTCGGCGCCGCTGCAGTTCCTGCCGGGCCTGGACGGGCCGCAGCTTGACCTGCTCCGTGAGCGGTTCGCGATCCTGGCGTCCGGCGCGGGCCGGTGGGAGAACACCGGCGAGTCATGGCAGATGGCGTCGGCGCTGGGCGCGAAGGGGATCCCCAACCGGGTCGATAACTGGGGACCGGACTGGGACCACGAGTGGCCCACCTGGCGCGCGATGCTGCCGCAGTACCTGGCCGAGCTGACCGGGTGATCGCTCGACACCGCGGGCGCGGCCGGATTACCGTCCGATGAGCACCTGCCCTGCGGAGCAATGACGACCGGGAGAGTCTGTGGACAGTGAAGTCCGGCACCTGGTCGGCCTGCTGCTCGGCACCGAGGACGACTGGCCGCGGGCGTTCGAGTACCTGCTGACCAGCCTTGGCCCGGTTCATGACGACGCGGGGCGGCATCATGTCTTCGCTACCGAGCGGCTCACCATCGAGCCGTTCTCGCTCAGGTCAAAGCCGCGCACCGACCTGGTGGTGGACCGGCTCGCCTACTGGTATTACCACCCGAGGGAGTGGCTGAAGAAGATTTCCCTGATGGACAACGTGTACCTGCTGAATTCCCCGTTCACGTTCCAGGCGATGGAAAAGCATGCGGCCTACTGCGCCATGATGCGGCTGGGCATGAAGGTGCCCGAGACGGTGCTGGTGCCGTACAAGAACCCGCCCGGCCATGACAAGTACGCCTACACCGCGCAGCGCTACAACAGGCCGTTCGACCTCGACGCCATCGCCGGGCAGATCGGGTACCCGCTGTACATGAAGCCGTATGACGGCGGCGGCTGGCGGGGGGTCTCGCGGATCCGGAATCCCGCCGAGCTGCACCGGGCGTACAACGAGTCCGGCGAGATGCTGATGCACCTGCAGGCATCCGTCGAGAGCTACGACGTGTTTGCCCGGGCGCTGTCCATCGGCGCCGAGACCATGGTGATGCGGTTCGATCCCGGCGCGCCGATGCATGAGCGGTACCGGGTCGAGCACTCGTTCCTCACGCCCGAGGCCGGGGCCGAGGTAGTGTCGATCTCGAAGATCATCAATGCGTTCTTCCGGTGGGAATTCAATTCCTGCGAGGTGCTGGTCAGGGACGGCGAGGTCTACCCGATCGATTACGCGAACGCCTGCCCGGACGTCGCGGTGACGTCGCTGCACTACTACTTCCCGTGGGCGATGCAGGCGCTGGTGAAGTGGGTCGTCTTCTGCCTGGTGACCGGCCGCAGGCAGCGTATCGATCTTGACACGCAGTCTTACTTTGATATCGGTGACCGTGATGATCTGGGTTACCGGGAGAAGCTCGCCGGATTCCGGCGGCTCGCCGATGCGTACTTCTCGGCCGATGCCTACCGTGAGTTCTGCGCGGCGCGGCTGCCGGATATCGGCCAGCGGGTGCTCGACTGGGTGAGCGGGGCGGCGTTCGACCAGTTGCTCGTGGACACCGTGACGTCGACGTATCCGGCGCATGAGCACGAGCGGTTCATCGCGCATTTCCGCGGCCTGGTCGCCCTCTGGACCCGAGACGAGGCCGCGCGGCCAGCCTGAGCTGCTACGTGCCGGCACAAGACATATAGCTGCCCGCGGCGAGGTCCGCGCGCTGTAGTTCCATGATCCCGGGGATTTCTCAGTCGTGGTGACTGAGAAATCCCCGGGATCATGGAAAGCCGGGACGGCGGCCTGGCCGAGCTGCGCAGGCCGCCGTCCGGTCTGGTGCCCGGCCGAGCCGGGATGCCCGCAGATGACCAGCGCGGCCGTGCAGGATAGTCTCGGTCGCCGCTGACCGGCACCCAGCGCAGTCCTGGCCGTAGTTCAAGGAGAACCTGGGCCGGGACGAGCCGCTTCCGGGGTACGCGACCTACAATCGGTGTGATGCCGCTGCGGCGACCAAGGGATCCCCAGCCCGTGGCGCCTGCATGCCATCGCGCAGGCCAGCCCCTGTGAAGGGAGCCCTCCCATGTCTCATCTCCCGCCGGCGTACCGAGGGGCGCCCTATCACCAGCCCCGGCGGCCGCCGCGCAGGCTCCGAGCCCTACGGATCCTCCTCTATGCAGTGATCGGCATCGTCATCCTGTTGCTGGTCATCATCACCGGCGCCTCACTCGCGCACGGCGGCATTCCCTAGCAGCGAGCCTTTGTCGAGCCGCCTGTCGGAATCGAACCGACGACCTGTTCATTACGAGTGAGTTCTGGCGGCTTCCTGAGCTGCG
>DATGVY010000376.1:0-10423 GCA_035299845.1 Streptosporangiaceae bacterium | reverse complement strand
CATAGGCCTGCCAGTACGAGGCCGCGAGCTCCGCGGTGGACTCGTCGGCATCCGCCTGCTCCGCTGCTTCCGCACGGGGCCGACCGGAGGTGACACGCACCGCAACCCGCTCCCTGCGCCACGGGCGGCTGCCGCCCGCGTCAGCCGCCCGTGCCCGCAGCACCAGTATGGGAACCCGGCATGGCTAGTGGCCAGCCGGATTCCGGCTGCACACGCCGATGGGCTGGCCATTGCACCGTGCAGCCATCACTACGCGTTCAGGCGCTCGACAGGCTGGCCAGTGATCTCGGCGATGACGTCGAAGTCCTTGTCCAGGTGAAGGACAGTCAGTCCGGCTAGCTCCGCAGCCGCGGCAATGATCAGGTCGGGTATGGAAGGCGCACGATGCAGGCCCTTGTCGGCCAGTAGCGCCAAGACCTCGACCGACCTGTCCTCAATCGCCGGGGTCAGGTACTCGACCGGCATCGACGACAGCGGCGGCCGCTGCAGCCCGGCTCGCAGGTCCGATCCTGACCTGGCTGAGTAGCCGACCTCAAGGCGGGTCACGGTCGCGATGCGCACCAGGCCGCGCTCGATCCGCGCGGCCCAGTCGGCGGCATCTGGGCTAACCGCCAGGCGGACAAGAGCGGACTTGTCGATGAGCCAGGAGGTCACCGCCAGGCCCGCGCCATGATCTGCGGGTCGGCCAGGTCACCGAAGTCATCAGCGAACCTGGCCAGGTCCGCGGTGCTTACCGGTGATCGGGAGGCCGCCGCGTCCTGGGCCATGCGGCGGCGCAGGTACTCACTGCGCGACAGGCCCAGCCGCCCCGCGTGCGCGTCAAGCGCAGCGACCACGTCGTCGGGCACATCGCGGACCAGGATATCCGTCATGCTCCACCTCCATGCTATCCCATGATAGCGTGCAGGCTTTCGTACCGGAAAGTGGCCAGGTGGCTCCGGCTTGAGGAGCCTGGTTCTGAGTCCCCAGTACGCCGGTGTCCTGCATCGCGTGGCACAGCAGCCAGCTGCCCGAGCGCTGCACCGAGCAGATGAGATAGGACCGGCGAGGCGGCACGCCGTCCAGTGTGCTACCAGCGTCTGGTGATCGGGCACTGGCCACGGGCACGATCAGAAAGGTAACCAGCGGGGCGCCGGGTTAGCACCAGCACAGGCTACGCCTGCCCATGCCGCAGCACTGGCCACCTAGCCTCCGTAATAAATGATCTTCATGGCCCTGGCCCATGTCGTGATCTTCCTCGGGCACGGGGACTGGCGCCGTCGCCGGCGGCCCTGCTGGGCGCCGCCGCTCCTGGTCTGCTGCTCGCTGGTTTCGTATGCCGCAAATTCGCGATCTGGGATGCGCCGGAGGTTGGCGAGGGAATCGGCACCGCGTAGGGCCTCACCTCAGCGTACGTGAAGGGCGCGCCTTCGCGGCTACTCATGATTTCAGTGTGCCCGGCCGGCCAGGGTTTCCGTACAGATTGATGATATCCGGAGTGTACAGTTGGGATATGGATGTGGCCGTAACCGATCTCCGCGCACACCTCAGCAAGTGGCTCGAACGAGCACGCGGAGGTGACGAGATCGTTATAACAGACCACGGCGTCCCCGTCGCCAGGCTGCTCGGCCTGACCACCACGGCGACACTTGAGCGACTGGCCGCCGACGGGGTGATCGGCCCGCCTGCGGTCGCTCGACGTCCCAGAGCATCCGGGCGTCCCCGTTCTCGCCCTCGCCGGCCTTTGGCCGACATCGTCAGCGAACAGCGGCGCTGAGGGGTGCCGCTCGTGTACTTCGACTCCAGCGCGTTCGTGAAACTGCTCGTGGAGGAGGCAGGGACCGAGCTCGCTGTCGAGCTGTGGGACGGATGCGACGCGGCCGTCGCGAGCCGGCTGGCCTACCCCGAGGTACGCGCCGCGCTTGCGGCCGCGGCCCGCAACCACGACCTGAGTGATCACGATCTAGGCACGGCCGAGCATGCCTGGGACGATTACTGGGCCGCCACCCGCCCGGTGGAACTCACCGCAGCTGTTGAGCAGCATGCCGGCCAGCTGGCCCGTTCGCACGCACTCAGAGGCGCGGACGCAGTCCACCTGGCCAGCGCGCTGGCCATCGGTGACCCAGACCTTGTCGTCGCTGTCTGGGACCGACGCCTGCACGCGGGAGCACGAGCAGCTGGTGTCCGTGTTGCCCCAGCCCTGCTCGACGCGTGAGTGATCTGGGGCGCGAGCACTCTCGCTGATGCTCGCCAGGAACGGCCTGACCGGCACCAACGCCGACCAAGGCCGGCTGCCGAGCGGGGTTCCGAAGCTCGTTGAAACATCGCTGACTGCCGAAAGCCATAACAACCCGGCTGAGTCCTCATCCGGTCAATGGTCACAGGCGAGCAGCGAGAGTGACGTGGAACGGGTAGTGCGCGACGCCGACTAGCTGGCACGTGGGCCGTTCGCGGCTGGCGCTATCGTGCCCCGGTCTGCATGGGCGGGAGGCCGATGCGGCGGCGCAGTTCGTCGGGGTCAGGCAGGATGTCGGCCTGCTCTCCGGACTCGTGCGCGTGGCGCCGCCGCCACTCGCAGTCGTCGAGTAGCGCGCGGAGCCGGTCCAGCGCCGCGCCCCCGGCTGCGGCCGCCTCGGCCGGGGTCATGCCTTCCTCGTCGCGGGCAGTCAGCATCCTGTCCGTGGAGTGGGCGCGGGTGATCTCTGCGGCCAGGTCGTCCAGGCCCAGCTGCAGCGGCAGGAAGTACTCCTCCATGATCAGGGTGACCGGCTTCGGCGGCGGGACGTCCACGCCGTGGCGGCGGCGCTCGGCCGGGCCGCTATCTGGCTCCGAACCGGAATCCTCCGGCTCGCCCACCAGTTCCTCCGCGGTGCGGGCGCTGTGCCCGGTCACCACGGCACCAGGTGCCGCGGCGGCGACATGCGCGGCCAAGGCAGCCGCGCGTCCCTCGGAGTTGGCGGTCAGGATGAGGACGCCGGCCGGGCCGCGCCGGATCGTACCGAGGTTGGTGAGTATGCCGGGCTCGACGTTGCCGATGTGGTCGATCGCGTCTTCGGCGGGCTGGCACCACCAGCGGCCGGGGGCCGTCTCAAGGAAGGCACGGTAGCCTGCCAGGTCCCGGATCGGCTGCTCCGGAGCGGGCATGCACAGAGCCTTCAGGGCCACCCAGGCCGCCGCCGGGTCGGCCGCCTTCATCGTGATCTCGCAGAACCGGTACTCCTCGCCGTCGGCGGTAGTGAAACGCCGGAGCGGCTGCTGAGAGAACGCTGACAGCAGCCGCTCAGCGAAACGGTCGCCACCGCCGGGCGGGACCGGCCCGTGCGGGAACAGCCCACAGGACTGACGCCGATAATCGCGGCGAATGCTGGCCATCCCGCCGAGCGCACGCGGTCCGGTGCCATCCGGCAACAGCCTGACCACCACCAGGTCCAGCCGGCCAACCGAGAGCGAGAACAGCCGGTCACGCTGCTCGACGGACTGCGGGCCGCCGACCAGGCTGCGCAGCCGGAGCGCAGACCCGGGCCGGACCCAGGTCACCTCGTACAGGTCTACCGGAACGCTCAGCCATCGGCGCAGCAGGTCGCGCTCGTCCGGGCGCAGCAGATGCCCCCGGTCAGCGAGGAATCGCCCGGCGGCACCGCCATCGAAGACCGCGAGATCAAGCGCCAGCATGGCGGCCTCGGGCGCGCCGATGACGCAGGCCACGAGACGATCCAGGACCTGGCGGCGAGGGCCGCGCTGGGCATAGCTGGCGATCATCGCGTACAAGGCCTCAGCCCGGACGGACAGCGGATGCGGCAGGCTTCCGGCGTCCTTCTCCCGGCAGCACGCCTTGTACTTGCGGCCCGATCCGCACGGACACGGCCGGTTGCGGCTTACCCGCCCGGGCCCGGCCGCGGGCCGTCGCAGCTTGTCCAGGGACCGCAGCATCGGCTCGGCGATCCCATCCGAGCGGATCGAGTCCGCGAACTCCCAGGCGCGGGCCCAGTTGCCCGCGCACAATTCGTACTCGGCGGCGTCGCGGACCGCGGGCAGCAGGCCAGGTGCCACCGCCAGCGACCGCTCAACCAGCGCGCGGGCCTGCTCGGCGCAGCCAGCGCCCTCTGCCGCCCGCGCCTGCAGCAGCAGCGCAGCCGCGCGGAGCGCAGGCTGCTGCGGCCCGGGCAGGTCGAGTGCGGCCAGCCCTGGCGCCCATGGGTGCGCGGCCGGCGTGCCGGGCACGGCGGCGGCCTCGACCTCCTCCGCCACCAGGTCCAGCACCCGGGGGTCGCCCAGCTGGTGTCGCCGCGCCGCCGCGCCGACATCCGCTGGCCGTCTGCTGCGTGAGGCTGACGCCGCGAGAGCTGCGATGACCGCCAGCGCATCCGCGGCGGTCTCCATGGGCACGCTGCCCCGCGGGCCCAGGCCCCGGTGGGTCAGCAGACGCGCGGGAAGCCCGAGGTCCGCGGCAAGCCGGGCTGCGTCCGCTTCGTCTCCGGCGCGAAGCGCGCTGGCGAGTTCCCGGAAGGTGCTGCGGGTGCCGAGCAGAGTCATTGGCTGTGCGGCCGCAGCGCCTGAAGCGCCTGTCGGCCCACCCCTTTCAATCCGCAATCCATCAAGCCGATAGAGCGGTAACTTACAAGCGCGAGCCTGTGGACCGCTATGTGCACAATACGGCCGCAACTGTGGAAGCCGCCGCCACGGTGGCGGATCTCTTGTGGATGGCACGGGAGTCCTGCCAGGTACCACCAACCGATGCCCTGTGGAAACGCAAAGAGCCCTGTGGGGCCAAGCTGCTGGATCTTCGCTGCGATCCTCGTCCGGCCGCCCGGGCTGATGTGCACCCGGGCCTGCACGGGGCGATAGTGGGACCGGTACTCCGCAGCCGGCCGAGCGAAGGAGAGGCCGATGAGCGATCCGACCGGTCCGTTCCTGTCGGTCCGCGGCGACGCCAGGCAGACGGTGGCGCCCGACTACGTCATCCTGGCCGGCGCGATCGAGTTGTCCAGGGGATCCAAGGCAGAGGCGGTGCGGGCCGCCGCATCGGGCCTGGATCGCCTCACTGCCGACCTCGCCGCGCTGGGCGGAGTGGCGCTCGGCGTGGACACCGAACGCCGTCCGCTGACCTGGTCGGCGCAATCTGCGACGACGCGCGTGGAGCGTGACCACAACAAGAAAACCGGGCGCTACGAGCCGACCGGGCAGGTGACCGCGACAGTGACTGTCCTCATTGCCGTCCGCGCCTTCGACACGCTGGACGCGCTCGGCGCCGTCCTCGCCGGCCACGAAACACTCAACGTGCACGAGGTCGGCTGGCACGTCGACTGGGATAACCCCGCCTGGCCGCAGGTGCGAGCAGCCGCCATCCGGGCCGCCATCCGCAAGGGCCGCGACTACGCCGCCGCGCTCGGGGGCTCGCTGCATAACGTCGAGCACATCGCCGACGCCGGGCTGCTCGGCGGCGGCGACAGCACGCAGTACCGATTTGCCAGTCGTGCGTTGGCGATGAGCAAAAGCGGCGGCGGAGAGCCGGACACACCATCACTGGATCCGGTCCCCCAGGAGCTGACCGCCGTCATCGAAGCCCGCTTCACCGCCACCGGCGTGTCCCTGACCGAGCTTTGACAGGCACATGTCCGCCGCGGCGGAACAGGTAGCGCGATGCCGACCAGCCTGCCGTTCAGCCGCGCGCCGATGCCGTGCAGCTCCCGAGGCGCGGAGAGTCCGGTGGAGGGCTTGCATCCGGTACCTAGGTACAGGCTTATCGTCGAGGTATGGAACTAAGCGAGATCGACCCCGCCGGGACCTGGGCCCCGGACGCGTGCACGCTGCCAGCCTCCGAGCGGCCGCAGCGGGCGGCCGGATTCGGCGGATTGTTCGCCGAGGCGGTGCGCGGCATCGAGCGCGTCGAGCCGACCCGGCTGCGGCTGGACCTGCAGCCCGGCCCGCAGGTCGCTGGGCGGGCGGCAGAGCTGGTGGCGGCTGAGACGGGCTGCTGCTCGTTTTTCACTTTCACTATCATCATCACCGCTGGCCGCCTGGTCCTGGACATCACCGTCCCCGAACCCCACACCGGGCTGCTGGACACGCTGGCCGGCCACGCGGCCGCCGCGGCCGGGCCGGCGGCATGAACGGGTTGCGCAGCGGGCAGGTCGCGCACGCGGCCGGGGTGAACCAGCAGACGCTGCGGTACTACGAGCGCCGCGGGCTGCTCGCCGAACCGGGCCGGACGCCGGGCGGCCATCGGCTCTACCCGGCCGAGGCGGTGACGGTGCTGCGAGTGATCAAGGCAGCGCAGCGGCTGGGATTCTCCCTGGAGGAGGTCGCCGACCTGCTGGAGACCGGCCGGCATCACCACCGCGGCCAGTCCGGCGCCGGGCTGCGGCAGCGGGCTGCCGCGAAGCTCGCCGAGGTCGAGGCGAAGATCGCCGACCTGAGCGCGATCGCGGACACGCTGCGGGCCGCGCTGGACGCCGGCTGTGCCGACCTCATGGACTGCGCAGCGCTGCCGCAATGCCCGCTGCCCTTCGCCGAGCTCGCCGAGGCCACCGCCGGGTCGGCCCCTGCCCGAGTTCCTTGATCGCGGAAACAAAGTGGTGCTGGAGCCCGCCGAAGTTTCCGTGATCATGGACTGGAGCGCACCGGGTGACCACTGCGGCTCATAGCGGGCCTGGTCCCCGCAAGATTTCGTCGATCCAGCTCTAGCCCGTTCGCCGACATCAGTGGCCATGGCCATTGCCGGGACTGGCCGCGGGCGCACTCGCAGCAGCCGCCCCTGTGCCAGCCGCCCCTGTGCCAGCCCTCTGGCACGCGCTGCCGCCATTCGCCGCAGCGCGTGCCTGGTCACCAGCGCGGCGTCGGCTGCATGCAGCACCGCCCCGTGTCCGGGCAGAATGCTGTGATGGCTTCATACTCGGTCAACCCGCACGCCGTGGCATGGGCGCAGCACCTCATCGACAGCCGTCAGTACGTTCTCGACAGTGAGTGGGGCAAGGTCCAGCCCGGCCCTGCCGCGCAGAATGCCTTCCTGAAGTCGCACTCATGGGAGGAATACGCCCAGTGGCATCTCGGGCTCACCGACGGCGCTAACGATCAGACCAAGGCCAGGTACGCGTTTGTCTATGGCGACTTCCGCCGTGTCCATCGCATGGGCATCATCGCATGCCATTACCGGGCTGCCGAGTGGCGGCACAAGGCGATTGAGCTCGCAGCCCACGAGCTCTTGCAGCGCCTGGACAACATGCAATCCTGAAGCGCAGGCCCCGCTGGTCTGGCCATCGTAGGCGAAACCGAGGGACCGCAGCGTGCCGGCGGCGGGGGCGCCGGCGGCCGGGTCAGCGGCTAGTCGCTGGCCAGCAGCCGCCCGGTTTCTGGCCGTTCCCGCCGGACCGGGCCTGACCGCGATCGGGCCGGGAGCCACGCGATGCGGCTCTCGGTAACAGGATCAGACGTGCCGGTCCAGGAACTTCGCGACCGTGGCGACGTAGCGCTCTTGTTCCTCGACGAAGAACATGTGCGCCGAGTCCTCGAACACGGCGAACTCGGCCGCGGCGATCCGGCCGGCCATGTCCGCCCCGGCCTCGACGCTGCAGGTGCGGTCGTGCCGGCCGGACATGACGAGCACCGGCTGGTCCACCCCCGTCAGGCGATCTTCGATCTCGATCCCGCCGTATTCCGTCGTGGCGAACGCGCGCATGACGTCAGGGGAGTACCGGGCCTGTGCCGTGCGCCGCAGGTAATCGCCGATCCGCGGGTCCAGCGGGTCACGGAAATGGAACGGCATCTGGTCGGCCACCAGGGCGGCGACGTCGTCCTCGGATCCGGCCGCCGCCTCCCTGTCCCATGACGACCTCACCTGCTCACGCAACTCCGCCGGCTCGAACCTGGCCAGCTCACCAGGGACCAGCGCCAGCCACCTGGCCGATGCCACGCCAGCCGACACCAGCGTTGCCGCGGCCGCGCCAGGGAAGTCGACCGCATGCTGAAGGGCCAGGAAGGCGCCGAAGGAATGGCCGAGGACGCCGTAGGAGGACAGCCGCAAAGACGTCGCCAGGTCGGTGATGTCCGCCGCCATCCGCCCGATCGTCCACGTGTCCGCCGGGGCTGACCGATCTGAACGGCCCTGCGCCCGCTCGTCGACAAGAATCAGCCGGTACCGGCCTCCCGCGGTTACCGGATCGAGGTAGTCAGCGAACATGTGATGGTCCAGGCCCGGACCGCCATGCAGCGCGATCAACGGGAAACCCCCAGCTGGTCCGCGCTCTTCGACGAAGAGCCTCGTATCGGCCACCTCGACCAGCCTGCCTGCGCTCATCACCACCCCCGGTCTGCGCGGGCGTGAGGCCGCCCGGCGCGAATGCAGCTCGAACGGCAACCAGTTTGCCGCACTGCCCGTGCCGCGCGTGGTCTTGCCCTGCTGCGGTGCCCGCAGCCGGGCAGCTACCCTGATGCTGGCCTGGGCGCCCCAACATTCCTTGATCGCGGAAATAAAGAGGTGCTGGAGAGGCTGTCGGACAACTCGTGATCTTGAAAAGTCAAGCTGCTGGAACACAGCGTTTTGAGTAGTTGATCCTCATTTGAAGGGTCGAATAGTTGCCTCAGATGGACCGGCGCTCCACTACATATGAGTAGACGGCAGTTGTGCGACAGCTTCTGGAGCCCGCCAAAGTTTCCGTGATCATGGATTGTGCATAAGACGGCCGCCGCGCTGCACGCCCGGGGAATGTCGCGGGCATGATCAGGACGTCGGCCGGGCCGACAGCTGTGTGCAGCTGCGGAGCCTGGCATAGCTCCTGATCGCGCGCCTGGCCCTGGCGCCGCGCAGCACGACGGGCTGGCCGGTCGAGGAGACCACCGCGGGCACGAACCTGGCCCTGAGCGGCTTGTGCGGGCGCAACGTGAGCTTGAGTACCCCGGTGGCCGTGCTGTAGGAGTGCTCCCACCACAGGAAGTTGCCCATGCCGTAGGCCACGAACGTATGGCCCAGCCAGCCGGAGCCCTGCAGGATGTGGGCATGCGCGCCGATGATGATGGAGGCTCCGGCAGCGGCCAGCCTGGGCGCGAGCCCTAGCTGATTCGCGTCCGGGCACGCCTGCCCCTCGGTGCCCCAGTGCATGAAGACGATCACCACGTCGGCGCGCCTCTTCGCGGCCCGGACCGCGGCCAGCGTCCGCGGGGTGTTGATCGAATTCGCCTCGCCGGGCCGGTGCCGCGTGGCGACCCAGGACGAGGCCAGCTCGGCGACCTGCGACACCCCGATGATCGCGATCCGGACGCCGTTGATCGTGGTGAGGTAAGGGGCCCAGGCGGCGCGGGCGTTCTTCCCGATGCCCACATACGGGAAACGGGCCGCCTTCGCCGCGGCGAGCGTGTCGGCAAGCCCGGTCTGCCCGTAGTCAAGGACGTGGTTGTTGGCCATCGTGACCAGGTCGATGCCGGCCGCGCGGACCGCGGTGAACGCCTTGCCCGTGGTCCGGAAGTGGAACTGCTTGGGCTGCGGCGTGCCCCGGGAGGTAACCGCCGTCTCCAGGTTCACCATCGTGAGATCGGCGGAGCCGAGCACCGACGAGATCGGGCCGAACGCGGCGGCCGGATGCCTGAGCAGCCTCGCCGTGCGCTTGGCGAAGTTGACGTCCCCGGCGAAGGCCAGCGTGATGTCCGGCGAGACGGCGCTGGGGCTTGCAGCAGGACTCGGCGAGGAACTTGCCCGCGCACGGGTGGCCGCCGGGTGCGTCACCGGCGCGGCGGCGGCGCACCCGGCCAGGGCAAGGACAAGCGGCAGAACGGCCAGCTGTCGCCGGGTCAGCACGGCCACAGGCTACGCCCGACCGCGCCGCCAGCACGTCGTCTTCGCCGCCCGGCACCAACGGAAAGCACCCTGCGGGCGGTTAACGAGTCAGGGTCCGGACGCGCGGCAGCTCCCGAGTGGGACGGTGGCCTAGATGCGGCCGACGAGCGTCCTGGCGAAGGCCCCGCCTTCCGTCCCGGCCAAAGCGGCAGTGACGGCAGGTGCCGCCGCGCTGGCGGGACTAACCGGGCCAGCCGGGGCTGCTGGCCGTGCCCCCGCAGCCGGCCAGCAGCACAAGCAAGGACGCACCAGTGGCGACGCCCGCCAAGCGGATCATTCGTCAGCTCACCCTCTCCTCGATGGCCCAGCACTGGGCCGGACACCATGACTTTCGGCGAGCAGCGTTGCAAATGAGTTACAAGGGCGCTGCCAGCGCATGATGGCGTCGGCGGTGCCGCTGCCCGTCTCCAGTCGGTCCGGTGCGGGTGGCTGGGATCGGTCAGAGCTTCTTCGCGGCCTCGCGCGCCGCCGCGTGGGCGGCCCTGGCGGCCGGCGTCGGCACTTGAGTTACAAGGGCGCTGCCAGCGCATGATGGGGTCGGCGGTGCCGCTGCCCGTCTCCAGTCGGCCTGACGGGGTTCGGAGCAGCTCGGCCGCTGGCCTGGCGGGGTTTTCGCAG
>DATGVY010000375.1:0-8568 GCA_035299845.1 Streptosporangiaceae bacterium | reverse complement strand
TGGCAGCAGACGGCCGCCGGCCGGCCAGCTCCGCAGTCGGGACGTCCACGTCCAGCCGCCTGGCCGCCACATCAAGGATCACGTAGTCGCCGGCCGAGACCAGCCCGAGCGGCCCGCCCGCCGCGGCCTCGGGCGCCACGTGCAGCACGACGGTGCCGTACGCCGTCCCGCTCATCCGGCCGTCGCAGATGCGCACCATATCCCGGACCCCGCGGCGGAGCAGCTTAGGCGGCAGCGGCAGGTTCGCCACCTCGGGCATCCCCGGGTATCCCTTCGGCCCGCAGCCCCGCAGCACGAGCACCGAGTCCGCATCCGCATCCAGGCCGGGGTCATCGATCCGGTGATGCATGTCCTCGATGCTGTCGAACACGACGGCCCGGCCGCGGTGGCGCAGCAGCGACGCTGACGCCGCCGCCGGCTTGATCACCGCGCCCGATGGCGCCAGGTTGCCGTACAGCACGGCGATGCCCGCGCTCTCCTGCAACGGCGCGCCCCGCCGGCGGATGACGCCGGTATCCCAGATCTCGGCGTCCGCCAGGTGCCCCACCAGCGGCCTCCCCGTCACCGTCAGCGCATCAGGATCCAGCAGGTCCTGTACCTCGCGCAGCACGGCGAGCAGCCCGCCCGCACGGTGGAAGTCCTCCATCAGGTGCTGCCCGGCCGGCTGCAGGTCGACAAGCAGCGGCACGCCGGCGCCGGCCCGGTCGAAGTCGTCGAGCGAGAGGTCGATGCCGAGTCGGCCCGCTATGGCGAGCAGGTGGACGACCGCGTTGGTGGACCCGCCGATCGCCGCGAGCGCGATGATCGCATTGCGGAACGAGCCTCGCGACAGCAAGGTGCTCGGACGGCGGCCCTCGGCGACCAGCTCGACGGCGAGCCGTCCGGTGGCGTGCGCGCCCTCAAGCAGCCGGCTGTCCGGCGCCGGCGTGCCGGCGAGCCCGGGGATGGTCGTGCCGAGCGCCTCGGCCATGCAGGCCATGGTCGAGGCCGTGCCCATGGTGTTGCAGTGGCCCCGGCTGCGGATCATCGACGACTCCGACGCGATGAACGCCCGTTCCGTCAGCTCGCCGGCCCGCACCTGCTCGCTGAGCCGCCATACGTCGGTGCCGCAGCCGAGGGGCTGGCCGCGGAACGTTCCGGTCAGCATCGGGCCGCCGGGGACCACGACGGCGGGCAGGTCGACGGACGCTGCGGCCATCAGCAGTGCGGGGATGGTCTTGTCGCAGCCGCCAAGCAGCACGACGCCATCGACGGGGTTGGCCCGCAGCATCTCCTCCGTGGCCATCGCGGCCATGTTCCGCCAGAGCATCGCGGTCGGCTTGACCAGCGTCTCGCCCAGCGAGACGACCGGCAGGTTCATCGGCACCCCGCCCGCCTCCCAGACGCCCTGCTGCACGCTCCGGGATACCTCGTTCAGGTGCGTGTTGCACGGCGCCAGGTCCGAGGCGGTGTTGGCGATCGCGATATGCGGGCGCCCGTCGAAGGCGTGCGCGGGCAGCCCGCGGCGCATCCAGGCCCGGTGGATGTAGGCGTTCCTGTCCGTTCCCGCGTACCACTGCGCGCTGCGTGGCTCTGGCATGGGCTGCTCGTTTCTCCCGGCACCGGGATTTTCCCCGTGGCAGAGTCTGCTACGCCATGAGAGCTTTCGTCATCACCGGACCGCGGCAGACCGTCGTCGCCGACGCCGCGAGCCCGGTCGCGGCGCCGGGCCAGGCTGTCATCGACGTCGAGCGTGCGGGCGTGTGCGGCACCGACGCCGAGTTCTTCACCGGCGAGATGGCGTACCTGCACCAGGGCCATGCGGAGTACCCGATCCGTCCCGGGCACGAGTGGTGCGGAACCGTCTCCGCGGTGGGCGACGGCGTCGATCCTGGCTGGCTCGGCCGCCGGGTCACCGGCGACACCATGCTGGGCTGCGGCCGCTGCCGGCGCTGCCGGGCGGGACTGCACCACGTCTGCGCGGACCGGTTCGAGATCGGCATCCGCGGCGGCTGGCCCGGCGCGCTTGCCGAGCAGGTGACCGCCCCGGTCACGGCGCTGCGAGAACTGCCCGCGGCGGTCGATGCGGTGGCCGGCGCGCTGGCCGAGCCGGGCGGTAACGCGCTGCGGGCGGTGCGGGCCGCGGCCCTGGGCCCGGGCGACCTGGTGCTGGTGCTCGGGCCGGGCACGATCGGCCTGCTCGCCGCCCTGTTCGCACTCGCCCAGCACGCGGAGGTACACGTGCTGGGCCAGACGGCGCAGTCGCTCGGCTTCGCGACCGTACTCGGCGTGCACGGCGCGTGGACAGCGGAGACGCTGCCCGCGCTGCCATTCGACGCGGTCATCGACTGCTCCAACGCCCCTGGGCTCCCCGCGCTGGCCCTCGACCTCGTCGAGCCAGGAAAACGGGTCGTCTACGTCGGACTGGCCGGAAGCCCGAGTCTCATCGACACCCGGACGATGGCGCTCAAGGACGTGACGGCGGTCGGGATCCTCGGCGGCTCGCCCGCGCTGGCCGGCGCGATCGAGCACTACGCCGCGGGGACCGTGGATCCGCGCCCGCTGGTGGCCGCGACCATCGGCCTCGACGAGGTGGGTGATGTCCTCGCCGGATCAACCCCGGCCGGCGCTGGGCCCGGACCCAAGATCCTCATCGACCCGCGCCGACGCGGATAGCCCGCAGGCTTTTCCTGCGGTGCCGAGGCCAATTGACAGCCGGGTCGCAACTCAGCGCATGTCGTCGCGCTGCCGCAGCGCCTGGATGTCATCGGCAATCCGGAAGATGACGATGAACAGCTCCAGTGCTATCCGGTAAAACGCCGTGACGATGAGGAAGTACAAGGGAGTGAGAATGAACAGCGCGAAAACGCCGAAAACGGCGTTCACCTTGAACGCGATGATCACCCACACCAACGCGCCCAGTGCCGCCAGGATCATGATCAGCGGGTACAGCACCTTGACGACCTTGGGCGTCACAAATGACGTGAAGCCGAAGTCGAACAGCGAGGCCACGAACCCCTTCGAGTCCGGGGCTTGCGGCCGCTGCGCCGACTGCTGGGGGTACCCGGCCGCGCCTGACCGCGTGCTGGCCGCGGATTCCTCCGGCCGATAGGCCGCCCGGCCCGAATCACCCGGCTGGTCGTGGCCAAATTCGTGCTCAGCCAATGGATCCCCCTCGTAGAGGCGCCTGCCAGATCGCCGCGGCATCCTTTGTCGCATGCTACTCAAACTGAGACGCGCAAGCCAACAGTCAAGTTTACCTGGCAAGAGTCGTGAAACGATAACTAACCAAAAAGACAGGCATGTCATGTTTTATCATCAGCCCCTTCTCCTGCGATGGCCGGGACGCTGCCCAGGAAGCACCAGCGTTGCGCCGGTAAGGGCCTGGTAGTCGGCCGCGAGCTGGGCCTGGTCCACGCCTCGCCCTTGGCGAACTCCTGCTGATTCGCGTCGAGCACCGGCCACCAGCGGAGCGCCTGGCCTGGCGGCTGGCTGACCTGCACCCGGCCGCCGAGCTGAACCGAAAGCCCGCCCTGTCCGTAGGTGGTATGGATTGTCGGTGTCCCGCTATTGGGCTCGCCGAATCGCGTAGGATCAACGTCCCCCGGGCGTGCGCCAGGCCGTGTTCCCGGTGCATCCCGCCATCGACAAGAAGAGATCATGGCCATCGCAGCGCTGACCACCTGGCTCATGACCGCTACTGGCGGTCTCTACCTGTTCGCTGTCTGGCTCATCGAGCACGACGGAAGCAAGAAGGGCGGCGCCGCGAGCCGTTTACGCGCACCAGTCGTCTTCAGCCACGTCACCCTGGCCGTCGGCGGTCTCATCATATGGGTCATCTACCTGTACGTAGACAAGGCCCGGCTGGCCTGGGCGGCGTTCTTCATCCTGCTGCCCGTCGTGCTACTCGGTCTCACCATGCTGACCCGCTGGATTCCCGTGCACCGCGCAGCCAACGCCAGCGTCGACATTGCCGGGCCGGCCAGGTCAGGCTCGGCTGCGGTCATAGTCGGCCCGCCCGAGCGGAACTTTCCTGTGCCGGTCGTCGTCGCGCACGGCGCTCTGGCCGTCGTCACGCTCGCCCTGGTGGCGCTCACCGCGCTCGGCTTCGGCGGTTCCTGACCCGCCCGCGCCGGCTACTGGCCGGCCGGCACGTAGGCGTCCACGAAATCGTTGCTGAACTTGCCCGCGGGATCATAGCGGCCGCGCAGCCGCTGGAAGTCGGGCAGCCGTTCGTACAGGCCGCGCAGCAATGCCGGGCTAGCGGAAAAGAGCTTTCCCCAGTGCGGCCGCGCCAGGAAGGGCGCCAGCTGATCCTCGATCGCGGCCAGCGCCGGCGCCACCGCCTCCGGGTCCTTGATCCAGGTGAAATGGATCGCCACCGAGTGTCGCTGGTAGCTAGGGCTCAGCCAGAGGTCGTCCGCGGCCACGGTCCGGATCTCCGAGATCTGCAGCGCCGGCGCCACGCGGTCGCGGACGCGGTCGATCGCGGCCAGCGCCTCGACCCCATGCTCGCGCGCCACCAGGTACTCCGACTGCAGTTCCGCGCCGCTGCTTGGCGTGAACTCCGGCCGGAAATGCGGCAGCCGCAGGTGCCAGGGCCCGGGAACGCCCAGCTGCTCCGTGCAGTGCACGGCGGGCATGCCGGGCACCGGATGGCGAGGGCCGTCGGCCAGCGCCGCGCCGAGCCAGCGTGGCGGTTCCGGCAGGCCGGAGCCGTCCGCGCCGGACCAGTCCGCGCTGGGACCGCCTGCGCCGGAGCCGTCCCGGCCCGTCAGGTGCTTGCGCCACACCTGGCGAATCCGCGGGCCGCGCCAGTCAGTGAACAGGCTCACGCTGTACGCGCTGGCGAATATGTCCGTGAGGCGCTCGTCCAGCTGGTAACGGGGGAGTCCCTCGTAGACGTACTGCCTGATGCCGAAGGCGGGCACGAGGTCGAGCGTCAGGCTGGTGACGATCCCGAGTGTCCCGAGCGCCACCACGGCCCCGGCGAATGCCTCGCCGTCGCGCTCCTTGCTGAGCTTCACGACGTCGCCCCCGGCCGTCACCATCTCCAGCGCCGACACGGCCGTCGCCAGGCTGCCGTTGGTGTCCCCTGAGCCGTGCGTGCCCGTTGCGCATGCGCCTGCGATCGAGATGTGCGGCAGCGATCCGAGGTTGCGCAGTGCCCAGCCCGCCTCGTTCAGCCGCCCGGCCAGCTCCCCGTACCGGAGGCCGGCGCTCACCGTGACCGTCGCCCGCCCGGGATCGATCTGGATCGGCCTCGGCAGGCCCGCCACCGAGACCAGGTCCCCTGGGCAGTCGGCGATGCGATTGAACGAGTGACTGGTGCCGAGCGCCCGCACCCGCTCGCAGCCGGCGACCAGGCGCTGCAGCTCCCCGAGGGATCCCGGGCGGTGCAACCGCGCCGCACTGAACGTGACGTTCCCGGCCCAGTTCCTGAGCTGTCTCGTCACCTTGCCCGTGCCAGATTTCGAGATATGACTTGACACCTCCGGTCAACGCGATACATCGTATGTATCGACGCTGAACGGTAGCAGGTGCTCACGCTGGACATCGGGCGGTGGATGTGGTGGCCGAGCCGGCTGGCAGCGCCGGCCACCAAGCAGGGCCACGCGACTCCGGTACCGGTCACGGCGCTCCGCTGACCGGCACCGGCGCTGGCGTCGCCGCCGCCCGGGGGCGGTGGCGACGCCAGCAACGCTCACCAGCCGGACGTCAGTCCGGCCAGGACGGCGGGCGCTTCTCCAGGAAGGCGGCGATGCCCTCCCTGGCCGCGTCCGTCTGCGACGTCGCCGCCATCACCTCGACGGCGAGCCGGTAGGCATCCGCCTGGCCGAGGTCGAGCTGCGCGTACAGGGTGGCCTTGCCGATTCCCTTGGACTCCCTGCTGCCGCGGGTCGCCCGGGTGAGCAGGGCGAGCACCGCGTCGTCGAGTTCCGCATCGGGCACGACCGCGTTGACCAGGCCCCAGTCCAGCGCCAGCCGTGCGCTGATCGCGTCGCCGGTCAGCGCGAGCTCGGCGGCCCGCTTGCGGCCGACGTTGCGCGCGATGGCGACCATCGGCGTGTGGCAGAACCAGCCGCCCTTGCCGCCGGGCGCCGCGAACGCGGCCGACTCGGCGGCGACGGCCAGATCGCAGCTGGCGACGAGCTGGCAGCCGGCCGCCGTGGCCAGACCGTGCACCCGGGCCAGCACGGGCTGCGGCACCGACTGGATCAGGGTCATCAGCTCGGTGCAGGTGCGCAGCAGCCGCCGCGCGGCCTGCAGGTCCGCCTTCGCGACATCGGCGAAGTCGTGGCCCGCGCTGAACACCGGCCCGGCGCCAGCGAGGATGATGCCGGCCGCGTCGCCGTCACCGGCCTGGGCAAACCCGGTGATGAGCTCGCGCATGTGCGCCTCGGAGAGCGCGTTGCGGCGGTGCGGCCTGTTCATCGTGATCGTGGTGAACGGCCCGTTCCGCTCGACCAGGATGTGCTCGAACTCCATCACGGCCTCCCGAGTGCCGCCGGCATGTGCATGTTTCTGCACTACCATCATGGCCGGCCGGCCCAGTCGGCCCGGTCACCTGGATATGCAGCGGAGTACAGCGCCGGGCTCGTGACCTTCATCGGCACGATGATCGTGGGCCTGGCGTGCAGCAGGGCGGCGGGAACCGGCGCGGCCGACGGTTGGTCGGGCACGACGGGCGGCGACACGCCAGCCGCTGCGGGCGCCGCGCGCGGCAAGCTCCTCATGGCCGGCCGCGCATGGACCGCAGCAGCGTGATGGCGGCGCGCGCGGCGTCCCTCTCGATACGCCGCCAGGGGCGGCCCGCGGTAAGCCGTCCGCAGGACCGGATACTGCTGTCATGCCCACCCCCGCGCTTGAGGCTGTCCGCGCTGCCGGGATCACCCACCGCGTCATCCGGCACGGTCCGGTCAGGTCGCTGGCCGAGGCGGCCAATGCCCGCGGCGTGACGCCTGCCGACGTCGTCAAGACCCTGGTCGTGCGACGGGGCAACGGGGACTTCCTGTTCGTGCTCGTGCCCGGAGACCGGGCGATCTCGTGGCCGAAACTACGGGCGGCGCTGGGGGTAAGCCGGCTGTCCATGCCGGACGCGGCGACCGCACAGCAGGTGACCGGCTACGAGCGCGGGACGATCACGCCGTTTGGCTCGGCCACGCCATGGCCGGTGATCGCGGATCAGCGGCTCAGCGGCCGCCAGATCACGCTCGGAGCCGGCCAGCACGGCATGGCCATCGCCGCAGCGGCGGACGAGATCCTGCCCGTCCTCGGTGCGGCCCTCGCCGATATCACCGATCCCGAACCTGCGGCTTCAGCCGGTGATCATCCGCCCGGCTAACAGGATGGATGAGACTGCGCTGTCGTTATAGCGGCGATGTCTACATGTGCCATCGAGCGTCGGCTCGGCGGAGTCGGCGAGCTTCCTGCTCGCCCCGACCGCGTGAATCCCAGAGTGATTGCCATATGAATACCATTCTGGTATTGTCCTGGCTCATGAGCATCCAGATCGCCGTGCGGCTGCCCGACAGCATGGTGGAGTTCCTCGACCGGCTCGTAGCTGAGGGCCAGGCGACTAGCCGGGCTTCTGTTGTCGAACGTGCCCTGGCCAGGGAGTTCCGCCGCCAGATCGCGGCCAGGGATGCGGCCATCCTGGCCGAGGCCGGCGCGGACCCCGACATGGACAGCCTGGCGGACTATGCCGCGCGCGCCCCGCTGGACGTCGAGTAGTGCGGCCGATCCACACCGCCCGGCTGGACAAGGCCCGGCCGGTCGTGGTCCTCACGAGAGAACTAGTGCGACCACACATGGCGCGGGTGACGGTGGCACCCATCACGACCACCGTCCGCGGCCTTTCAACCGAAGTCCCGGTGGGACCGGCAAACGGCCTCGATCAGCCCTGCGTGGTCAGCTGCGACAACATCGTGACGGTTCCCAAGAGCACGCTGGGCCCTCAGATCGGCTACCTGCTGCCTGCGCAGGAGGCCGCCCTTACGGCAGCGATTCACGCTGCATTTGACCTCGACTAAGCCTGTCTCAGCAGGATCCAGCGGCCACACGCGGGCGCGGTACCGGCAGTCGCCGGAAGCGCTGGACAGGCAGCACAGCCGCCCGAAAAAGATCATGAACCAATTTGTTGGTACATATGAACACTGCCGCCGTTGCCACAATGAGGTCCCAACCGCGCCTTTCAGCGGGTGTCGCTACTGGGGTTCCCTGGGCTAGCTGCCGTGATCGTCGGGAGCGAACAGGTCTTCCAGCAGAAGCTGAGCGCGGGCTGGGACTTGCTCGCCGGGGAACACCTCAGCGCAGATCGCCAGCACCTCACAGGCGGATGACAGGCCTAGCTTGCTGATGAGGAACCTGATGTCGTCGACGTCCTGCTTGCGCGGCAAGCGTCTTCATGGCGAGCAGGTGTTCGGGCAAGGCTGCCAGCACTCGAAGGCCAGGATGATCGAATACGCGTGGCGCTGCGCCGTCGCCGCCTGGCGCGACGTAGACGCTGGCCTGCTCATTGAGCCACCACCGCGGCAAGCCAAGCTGGGCAGCGACTTCCTGCGCCGCCTCGAGCACCATTCCATGTGG
>DATGVY010000374.1:0-2137 GCA_035299845.1 Streptosporangiaceae bacterium | reverse complement strand
AACGAGGCTGCAACACGGGTGCCATTAGCCCTCCCGTGTTTCCCTCAGAACTATTCTCATCGCCACCCACCGGACTAGCCGGGATGCTCATGCTCCCAGAAACCCCGAACTGATCAAGTCCCGGAGTTCCTTACATGAACTTAGAGATGATCATGGTTCTAGGTGAGGCGGACGGTGGCCTGAGGCGTGCATGAAGGCGCTGATCGCGAGCGTGAGGTTGTGCTCGTCGAGGCCGGTGAGGGCGTCACGGAGATTGACCGGCAGCCCGGCGGCCAGGCTGGCTGCGAGGCGGAAGATCCTGCGTTCCCCGCCGGAGCAGGGCAGGGTGCCGGCGTCGAGGGCGGTGGTGGCGGCGGTCCAGTCGATTGCGGCGTGCGCAGCCTCGCCGCCGGGACGGCCGTGCTCGCTGGTGGTGATGTGCCTGGTGAAGTCGTCGCGGTCGAGGAAGGTGCCGTGGCCGATGAGCATTTCGATGGCGGCCTCGTCGGGGTAGATGCCGCGTGCGCAGGCGCGCAGGGGCCGTGCGAGCGGATGCTGAGGTGCCGGGCGGCTGTTCACGGGGCTTCGTCTTTGCTGTCCGGCGGGGCGTCGGAGGCGCTGCGGGTGAAGGCCGGCATGCCCAGGCTGGTCGCGGCGGGCTGGCGGGCGGTCCGCGCATCCAGCGACTGGAGTTTCTCCGTGACCGTCGCGAGGGAGACCCGGAGGCCTTCGAGTTCGCCGAGCCAGCCCTGTGCCGTGGCTTCGGTGACCCGTGCGGCCAGGCTGTCGCGGATGAGGATCAGGCGGGGCCGCTGGGCGGGATCGATGCGGAGCAGGGAGCATCGTTCGCAGGCCATCTCGTGGACGCAGCCTGTCCCGTAGGCACGGCCGCAGTCACCGAGTGCGACCCGGCGCCGTTCGAAGTGGCCGAGGAACTCTTCCCATTCGGCTTCGGTGGGCGTGCGGTATTCCTCTGCCGGGCGCAGCTGGCGGCGGCGCGCGAGGAACGCCCGGTGACCGGTAATGACCTTCTCCGGGTAGACCGTTAATGGCGGACTCGGGTATTCCAACTGTCCGAATGCCTTCAGCCGATCAGCCCCGGCTCGCCCGCTGCCGTCCCCTCGCTGATGCTCTTCAAGACTGTCTGGTCGCCGAACCCGCAGGTTGGTGCCACGGACCCTCGCCGACCTTGGACGGACCGGCCTGCACCACAGCGGCCTGCCCGCCCGCATGATCTTTCCCGGATAGCGAGCAGATCGTGCATCAGGCGGGCTTGCTATCGCATAATCCCAGGTCATGAAGCTGCAGAATGGCGCATCAGCTCGCCTCTGCACCCCCTGATTTCCTGGGCAAAACTCGCATACCTCGCCCGGCTGATGCAATACCCGAGGGTTGTTGTAGCCCATGGTGGTGTTGAGGTTCCTGTGGCCCAGGATCAGCTGGCAGATGTGCGGCGGCAGGCCGTTCTGCAGTGCCTCGGTGGTGAAGATCCTTCTCATGTCGTGGGGAGTGAAGGTAAGCGGGCCGCCGGTGCTGGCCGTGAGGCCGGCCGCCATCGCGGTGTCCTCGATGCGCCGTTTTATGTAGTGGCGGCTGAATGGCCGGTCCTCCGCGCCGGCACGGCGCTGGAGCAGCAGCGGCGACGGCGGGTTCCACACGCGCTCGAGCGGATCGTAGGCGGTGACCAGGGGGACGGCCCCGGTGCCCTGGCCGCGGACCCGCGCGATGACGACGGCCAGGACCTCGCTGAGCTCGGGCGAGATAACCAGCATGCGCTCGATGCCGGTTTTCGACGGCGCGATATGCAGGAGCGGGATCAGCTCGGCACCGGGCAGCTGGTAGCGGACGAGGCTGTGATGGGACAACTCGGCCAGTTCCTCGATCCGGATCCCGGAGTGGCGGAGCAGCTCAATGCCGGCCCATGCCCAGAACGCGTGTTCCTCCTCTTCGGTCAGGTTCCGCCGTTTCCCGGTGCCGCGGTCTTCGGCCCAGATCCTCGGGCTGGGATCTTTCAGGATGGCGCGCGCCAGAGTCTGGCCGCCGGCGGTGAGCTCCTGGCCGGGCGCGGCGGCCGCTGCCGCCGCCAGCCGGGACGCGGCTCCGGCGAGTTCCCTTTCCGCGGCGGCGATCAGGCGGGGCAGTACGGGCAGGCGTTCGC
>DATGVY010000373.1:0-10313 GCA_035299845.1 Streptosporangiaceae bacterium | reverse complement strand
GCCATGATCAGTGCGCCGACGATTCGTGTGGAGGAACCCCATGACGTCGTCCACGCCAGATGCCTGTCCCCATCTTGACCCAGGAAATTAATATCGAATGCCCGGGCAAAATTCTGCCCCAGCTCGTGACTCGTGGCGACTTGCAGAGCCTTGCCATCGCCCATAATGGCTTCACACGTCAGCGTGTTGATCGCGCCAGCAAACCGCTCTCTGTCGGTCTTGAGCCCGATAAAGACAGGCAAGGCGAGCTCATTCTCCATGAAGTCGCGGTAGACGTCCAGATGAATCTGCCGCGCATACTCCGTGGCCTCCGCTTGAGTGGCGTGCGCAGTGTGACCTTCTTGCCAAAGAAATTCTGAGGTGCGCAGGAATAGCCGGGGCCGAAGCTCCCAGCGCACCACATTAACCCACTGATTGAGCAGCAGAGGCAAATCGCGGTAACTCTGCGTCCATTTCGCCATATATTCACCAATAACGGTCTCGCTCGTCGGCCTGACCACAATTGGCTCCTCAAGCTCCTTGCCCCCCGCGTGCGTCACGACGGCCAGCTCGGGGCTGAAGCCCTCAACGTGGTCGGCCTCACGACTCAAGTAGCTTTGCGGAATAAAGAGCGGGAAGTAAGCATTGGATGCGCCGGCTGCCTTGATCCGGGCATCGATTCCCGCCTGGATACGTTCCCAGAGCGCATAGCCATACGGCCGGATCACCATCGTACCGCGCACCGGCCCATTGTCGGCAAGCTCGGCCTGCGTCAGGACGTCCTGGTACCAACGCGGGAAGTCCGCCTTCGGCGAAGTTAGCGCCGATGCCTTGAGATGCTGGCCACCCGTACCGTCCGCCACAAGACTCTCCCATCCTGACCGTCATGGCTGAGCCTGAATGCTATCTGCAACCCGCGCGTGGCCTGCTTGCGGCTCAGGCGGTGCCGGTGGCTTCTGCCCGCCGCGGTCGCTGCTTGTGCCATTTCCGGCGGCCCGCGACCATCCGGAAATGGCACAAGCAGCGATGAGCGGCAACAGGAGATCGCAAAGGCCCTGAGCAAGCTCGCCGAGGCGGAGATGAAACGTGGCAGCAAGCGCCCAGCAGCCCGCTCGACACGGAGAGGATTGGGCACGCATCGGGCACGAGGAGGGCGCCATGCTTCGTAGAGCACGTCCGCAAGGCGGTCCAACGTCCGGCCTGACCTGGGGATTCAGGGTAGCGCGCCTGGCAGGATTCGAACCCGCGGCCGGCTGCTTAGAAGGCAGCTGCTCTGTCCAGCTGAGCTACAGGCGCCCGCAGTCAATTGTGCATGACCGCCGCCGGGGCCAGGCATCCTCCGAGCGAATTCCGCCGCGGCGGCGGGTCCGGCAGAGCGTCTGGCAGCGGGCCGCCCTGCGCGAGGCACCGGGCCTTGCCTATCGTCGTGTCCCGTGACTCGATTCGCCGGGCAGGACGGCACGCCGATGGCCCGCGCGTCCCGCCGCGAGGACGGATGCCGTCGCGGGCCCGGGCATGCCCGTCCGGGCCGGCTGACGTGCCGGTGGCCGGCAGCGGGCGGGATCGTCGCAGGCGTCGCCGCGGACGCGCTCCTTGGCGATCCGCGCCGCGGGCATCCGGTAGCGATGTTCGGCCGGGCCGCCCAGGCGCTGCAGGATGGCGTTTATGCCGACAGCAGGCTGCGCGGGCTGATGTACGCCGTTGGCTGCGTACTGCCGGTAACCGGGTCTGCTGCGCTGGCCGAGCAGCTTTTCCGGCGCCGGCCGCTGGCGCGGCTTGCCCTGACGGCCGCCACCACGTGGGCGGTCACCGGTGCCGCCTCGCTGGCAGCGGAGGCGGAGCGGATCCGGGCGGCGCTGGCCGCGGGGGACCTGGCCGCGGCGCGGGCCGCGCTGCCCAGCCTGTGCGGGCGGGATCCCGGCGGGCTGGACGAGGCGGAGATTGCCCGGGCGGTGATCGAGTCCGTCGCCGAGAACACCAGCGACGCGGCGGTCGCGCCTGCGCTCTGGGGCGCGGTTGCCGGGCTGCCCGGCCTAGCCGCGTACCGGGCGGTGAACACGCTTGACTCGATGGTGGGATACCGGTCGCGCCGGTACGCGAGGTTCGGGTGGGCGTCGGCGCGGCTCGACGATGTCGCCAACTGGGGGCCCGCCCGCCTCACCGGGCTACTGGCGGTTGCCTGCGCGCCGGCCGCCGGGGGCAGCCCCGGCCAGGCGTGGCGGGCGATGCGCGCCTGCGGCCGGTGCCATCCCAGCCCGAACGCGGGCCGCTGCGAGGCTGCCTTTGCCGGAGCGCTGGGCGTCCGGCTCGGCGGCGCCAACGCCTATGACGGGGTGACCGAGCACCGGCCGTGGCTCGGCGACGGGCGTGCTCCCGGCGCGGCTGATATCGCCCGCGCGGTCCGGCTGTCCCGCGCTGTCACCGCCGCGGCGACCGGGATCGCGGCGCTGCTGTCCATGATCACGGAACAAAAGGCGGGCTCCAGCACCACTTTCTTTCCGCGATCATGGAAGGGCGGGTCACGGCTGGCGGAGTCCGGGCGCGCAGCGGCTACCGCGGGGGAGGCTACCGCGGGGGCGGCTACCGCGGGGGAGGCTACCGCGGGGGCGGCTACCGCGGGGGCGGCTACCGCGGGGGAGGCTACCGCGGGGGCGGCTACCGCCGGGGAGGCCACTGCGGGGGAGGCCACCGCCGGGGAGGAGAGACGGTGAACGGCGCGCTGCTGGTCGCGGGCACCACCTCCGACGCCGGGAAGAGCGTCATCACCGCGGGGCTGTGCCGCTGGCTGCGCCGACAGGGCGTGTCGGTCGCCCCGTTCAAGGCGCAGAACATGTCGCTGAACTCCTTCGTCACGCCCGACGGTGCGGAGATCGGCCGTGCGCAGGCGATGCAGGCCGCTGCGGCGGGCATCGAGCCGGACGCCCGGATGAACCCGGTACTGCTCAAGCCCGGCACCGACCGGCGCAGCCAGGTCGTGCTGCTCGGTCATCCGGCCGGCGAGATCGACGCGGTCGAGTACCGGACGCACGCGGGCCGACTGCTTGACGTGGCGCTGGACAGCCTGGCCCGGCTGCGGCGCGAGTTCGACGTGGTGATCTGCGAGGGCGCGGGCAGCCCGGCGGAGATCAACCTGCGGGATACCGATATCGCCAACATGGGGCTGGCCCGCGCCGCCGACCTGCCGGTGATCGTGGTGGGGGACATCGACCGGGGCGGGGTGTTCGCCGCGCTGCACGGCACGCTTGCGCTGCTCGATGCTGCCGACCAGGCGCTCGTCGCCGGGTTCGTGATCAACAAGTTCCGTGGTGCGCCTGAGCTGCTTGAGGGTGGGCTGCGGATGCTGCTTGAGCTGACCGGCCGGCCGGTGCTCGGCGTGCTGCCGTGGCGGGACGGCCTATGGCTGGATGTTGAGGACTCGCTCGCGCTGGACGCGCGGCCGGGCGCTGGCGCGGGGCCCGCTGGGGCTAAGGCGGGTGCTGGGGCTAAGGCGGGCGCTGGGGCCGTGGCGGGCGCTGGGGCCGTGGCGGGCGCGGCGAGTCGCGGGTCAGCGGGGACGGATGTGCTGCGGGTCAGCGTGGTGCGGCTGCCGCGGATCAGCAACTTCACCGACATCGACGCGATCGGGGCGGAGCCGGGGGTGCTGGTGCGCTTCGCCGGGGTGGCCGCCGAACTGGCCGACGCCGACCTTGTCGTGCTGCCGGGCTCCCGGGCGACCGTCGCGGACCTGGGGTGGCTGCGGGACCGCGGGTTCGCTGACGTGATCGCCGCGCGGGCGAGCAGGGGGCTGCCGGTGCTCGGCATCTGCGGCGGGTACCAGATGCTTGGCCGCGAGATCGACGACCAGGTCGAGTCCGGGGCGGGGCGGGTGGCAGGCCTCGGGCTGCTGCCGGTGCGGGTGACGTTCGGCGCGGCGAAGCGGCTGGCCCGGCCGGCTGGCTCGGCGTACGGCTGCGCCGTTACGGGGTACGAGATCCACCACGGCGTTGCTGTCGTCGATGATTCCGCTGCCGAGCCATTCCTTGATGGCTGCCGAAGCGGCGCGGTGTGGGGGACCAGCTGGCACGGGACCATGGAGAACGACGCGTTCCGGCGGGCGTTCCTGGCCGACGTCGCTGCGCTCGCTGGGCGAGACTTCGTGCCCGCGCCCGGCACTGATTTCGCGGCGCTGCGGGAGGCCCGGCTCGACCTGCTCGGTGACCTGGTGGCCAATCATCTCGACACCGGTGCGGTGCTTGGCTTGATCTCGGACGGGGCGCCGTCGGGGTTGCCGGTGATCCCGCCGGCGGGCGGGTCGTTGGCTGGTGGTGGCCCCGCTGGGGACGGCCCGGCCGGTAACGGGCCGCAGTCATGAGGTGGGAGGGCCCAGACGGCTACTTCGCGAGCGACGACGGCTCGCTGGTCGACATCGAGCGGGTGCACAAGTGGCTTAGCGGCGAGAGTTACTGGGCCGCTGGCCGGCCCTACGAGGTGATGGCGCAGGCTATCGAGAATTCGCTGGTCGTGGGCCTCTACTCGGCAGACAGCGGGCAGGCCGGGTTGGCCAGGTTCGTCACCGACTACGCCACGTTCGCCTGGCTATGCGACGTGTTCGTCGACTCCGCGCACCGCGGCCAAGGTCTCGGCACGTTCCTGGTCAGGACGGCGATCGGCCATCCGGCAGTGCGCGATCTCCGTCAGGTCCTGGCGACGGCACCGGAGCGGAGCCTGTACCGGCGGCTGGGATATGGCAACCTGGTCAGCCCCGAGCGCTGGATGGAGCGCCCGGCCCAAGGCGACGCCCGCTGACAGGGGGCCGTTGACAAAGCGGGCCGCGACGGCGTAGCACTCCGGGGAGGAAGGCGCCGCGCCGGGCCGCGCTGACCCGGGAGAGGTGGCTCGCATGACCGACGCTGAGACCGAGATCCACGGCACCTGCGCGCCCGCCTTCGAGCCGGTGCGGGACGCATTCGCGCAGAACTTCGCTGAGCGCGGCGAGATCGGCGCCAGTGTCGCCGTGGTGGCGAACGGCGAGCCGGTGGTGAACCTGTGGGGCGGCTGGGCCGACCCGGCCCGGACCCGGCCGTGGGAGGAGGACACCCTCACCAACGTCTGGTCCACCACGAAGGCGATGACCTCACTGTGCGCGCACGTCCTGATGGACCGCGGCGAGCTCGACCCGGACGCGCCGGTGGCCAGGTACTGGCCGGAGTTCGCCGCAAGCGGCAAGGCGGACATCCCGGTTCGCTGGATCATGAGCCACCGGGCCGGCCTGGCGGGCCTCACCGAGCCGGCCAGCATCGAGGATTACTACGACTGGGACAAGATCACCGGCCTGCTTGCTGCGCAGGAGCCGCTCTGGGAGCCAGGGACGGCGACCGGCTACCACGCCATCACCTTCGGGTACCTGATCGGTGAGGTGATCGCCCGGATCGCCAGGCAGAGCCCGGGAGTGTTCTTCGGATCCGAGATCGCCGGCCCGCTCTGGGCGGACTTCCACATCGGTCTGCCGGAGAGCGAGCTGCGCCGGTGCTCCGACCTGCTGGGCGTCCGGCCGTCCGAGGACGAGCGGGCGGCGGTCGCCCGGGCCTACGCCAGCGCGCACCCCGCCGCGATGGCAGCTCTCACCAACCCGGCGCTGACCGGCGACGAGGCCAACGCGGACGACTGGCGGATGGCCGAGATCCCGGCGGCGAACGGGCACGGCACGGCACTGGCCCTGGCGACGGTGTTCGGCACCCTCGTCGACGGCTCGAACCGGCTGGTTTCCGCTGAAACGCTCAAGACCGCCTGCACCGGCCAGGGCCGGTTCACCGACCTGGTGCTCGGCTTCCCGCTGGAATTCGCGCTCGGCTACGCCCTGTCCGGTCCCGAGCACCACTACGGCCCGAACCCGGCTGCGTTCGGCCACGACGGCTTCGGCGGGTCCGCCGTCTGCGCCGACCCCGAGTCGGGCCTGGCGATCGCCTACGTGATGAACCGGATGGGGATGAACCTGAGTGATGACCCGCGCAAGATGGCGGTGATCGACGGCGTCTACCAGAGCGTCGGCCGGGGCTAGCGCTCACCGGGCTGCCGCGCTGGCGGTCAGCCGGCCACCGGGTCCGCGGCTCGCCCACCCGGAGGGCCGCTGCCGGCGGCTAGCGCTCAGGCGGACACCGGCTCCGCGGCCAGCGGCTGCAGCGTGGCATGCCGTACCGCCGGAATCAGGGCGCCGAGCAGCAGCGCGCCGCCGACGCACGCAAGGCCGCCGCTGACCACCGAGGTGGTCAGCGAGAACAGCTGTGCCACCGCGCCCGCCTCGGTGTTGCCCACCGCCGGAGCACTGTTGACCTGCGCCAGGTACAGGCTGCTCACCCGTCCTCGCAGCTGGTCGGGTGCGTAGTGCTGCAGCAGGGCGTTGCGCAGCACCTCCGAGATCAGGTCGCTCATTCCGGCGAGCGCGAGGAACGCCAGCCCGGCCAGCAGGCTGCGGGCCAGGCCGAAGCCGACGATGGCGGCTCCCCAGAGCATGCCCGCGCCGATGACGACCAGGCCGGGCCGCCGCAGGTGCCCGGTCCAGCCGCTGGTTGCCGCGCCGATGATCGCGCCGAACGCCGGGGCCGCGGTCAGCAGCCCGAAGGTGGCAGGCCCGCCGTGGAAATGCTCGCTCGCCAGCGCGGGGAACAGCCCGGCCGGCATGCCGAAGATCATCGCGTTGGTGTCGATCAGCAGCATGCCGCCGATGACGCCGCTGCGCCGCACGAAACGGAACCCCTCGGCCAGCGAGCGCAGCCCCGGGCGCTGGGAGCCGGGCGACGGCGGCAGCGGCCGGACGAACCGCAGGGCGAGGCCGAACACCGCGAAGCCGAGCGCGTCCAGGCCGTAGCACACCGCCAGGCCAGGTCCGGCGATGAGGGCGCCGGCCAGCGCCGGGCCGCCGAGGTTCGCCAGCTGGCCGCTCATCGAGTTCAGCGCGGCGGCCGCGGCCAGTCGCTCCGGCCCCACCAGGGCCGGCATGGCAGCCGACGACGCGGGCGCGCTGAGCCCGGCAGTCAGGCCCATGGCCAGGGTGATCAAGTAGATCGGCCAGAGCGCCGGATGCCCGAGCAGGCTGTTGATCATCAGCAGCGCGGCCAGCCCGGCCTGCGGTATCCGGACGACCGAGAGCAGCTTCCGCCGGTCGTGATGGTCGGCAAGCACGCCGCCGGCCAGCAGCCCGACCAGCATGCCCGCGCTGTCGGCCAGGCTGACGAGGCCGACCGCCAGCGAGGAGTGAGTCAGCCCGTACACCTGCCAGTTCGCCGCGGCAGTGGCCAGCGCATTGCCGACCATGGACGCCAGCCGCCCGGTGAACAGCCAGCGGAAGTCGCGGCCTTCGCGCAGCGGGGTCACGTCGATGACGATCTGCCCGATGCGCATGCGGTGCCCGCTCCAATTCGCAACTTTGTGTCTTTCGCAACTCTCTCGCAGCACAGGGCGCTTGTGCCAGGCTCGGCGCTGCCGCTCACCCTGGGCCAGCCCCGGACTTCTGGCTGGCGGCATGGGACTACTGCGGGAGCTGGCCGCCTCGGCACCGGGCAGTCACCGAGGCGGACGTGCGAGGATCAGGCGGGTGCCGACAATTCTGCTGCTGTCCACTGCCGACACCGAGCTGCTCGCAGCGCGCGCCTCCGGCGCGGACTACCGGGTGGCCAACCCCGTCCGGGTCGGGTCGGGCGCCATCCCCGCGCTGGCCAGAGGCACCGGCCTGATCGTGCTGCGGCTGCTCGGCGGTCGCCAGGCCTGGCCCGACGGCGTCGACGCGCTCCGCGCGACCGGCTTGCCCCTTGTCATGCTCGGCGGCGAGTCCGCGCCCGACGCCGAGCTGATGGCGCTGTCGACGGTGCCGGCCGGTGTCGCCGCCGAGGCACTCGGATACCTGCGCGAGGGCGGGCCCGGCAACCTGCGCGAACTCGCCGCGTTCCTGTCCGACACCGTCCTGCTGACCGGCGAGGGCTTCGGCCCGCCGCAGCCGATGCCGCAGTACGGCGTCCATCAGCCAGCCAACTCTGCCGCTGATCACCAACACCCCACCGCCGTCCATGATCACGGAGGATTTGAGGGGTCACAGCACCCACAATCCTCCGTGATCATGGAACAGTGGCCCGCCGAGGCAGGTGACCAACCCGCCGGAGCTGACGGTCAGCCCGCGGGCGCCCCAGACCGCCCCACTGTCGCGGTCATTTTCTACCGGGCGCACGAATTGTCGGGTAACACCGCATTCGTCGACTCGCTCTGCAGCGCCATCGAGAGCCACGGGGCGACCCCCCTGCCGGTCTTCTGCGGCTCCCTGCGCAGCCCCGAGCCAGGCCTGATCAGCCTCCTGGGACAGGCCGACACGGTGATCACCACGGTGCTGGCGGCCGGCGGCTCTACGGCAGCCAGTGCCCAGGACGGCGACTGGGACGCCGGCCCGCTGGCCGCCCTCGACGTGCCCATCATCCAGGGCCTCTGCCTGACCACGTCCCGTTCCCAGTGGGCGGAATCCACCGCCGCGCTCACCCCGATGGACGCCGCCATGCAGGTCGCCATCCCCGAGTTCGACGGCCGCCTGATCACCGTCCCGTTCTCCTTCAAGGAGGAAGGCCCAGACGGCATCGGCGTCTACCAGGCCGACGAGGAGCGGGCCGCCCGGCTGGCCGGGATCGCCGCCCGGCACGCCCGGCTGCGGCACACCCCGAACTCGGCCAAGCGCATCGTCATCGCCCTTTCCTCGTACCCGACGAAGCACGCCCGCGTCGGGAACGCCGTCGGCCTGGACACCCCTGCATCCGCGGTCCGCCTGCTGCGCAGCATGCGGGAGGCCGGCTACGACCTCGGCGGCGGCTTCCCAGAAGACGGCGACGAGCTCATCCACGCCCTCATCGCGGCCGGCGGGCACGATACCGAATGGCTGACCGAAGAGCAGCTCGCCCGCGCCGAGGTCAGGATCCCGCCCGTCACCTACCGGCGCTGGTTCATACGGATTTGTAACGGATTGTCCCACCGCATCGAGTCGCACTGGGGGAAGCCGCCCGGCGAGCTCTACACCGACGACGGCCACATCGTGCTGGCCGCGCTGCGATTCGGCAACGTGGTGATGATGATCCAGCCGCCGCGGGGGTTCGGCGAGAACCCGGTGGCGATTTACCACGACCCCGAGCTGCCGCCGTCGCACCACTACCTGGCCGCCTACCGATGGCTGGACGAGGAGTTCGGCGCTGACGCGATCGTGCACCTGGGCAAGCACGGCACGCTGGAATGGCTGCCGGGAAAGGGCCTCGGCCTGTCCGCGGACTGCGCGCCGGACGCCGTGCTTGGCGACGTGCCGCTGGTCTACCCGTTCATCGTCAACGACCCGGGGGAGGGCACCCAGGCGAAGCGGCGCGGGCACGCCGTGATCGTGGATCACCTGGTGCCGCCGATGGCCCGTGCCGACACCTACGGCGACATGGCGAAGCTGGAGCAGTTGCTGGACGAGTACACGACCGTCGCCGCCCTGGACCCGGTCAAGCTGCCCGTCGTCCGCTCGCAGATCTGGTCGCTGGTCCGGGCGGCTCAGCTGCACCACGACCTCGGCGTCGACCAGCCCCCGGAGGCCGCCGAATTCGACAACTTCGTGCTGCACATCGACGGCTACCTGTGCGAGGTCAAGGACGCCGCGATCAGGGACGGACTGCACATACTCGGCGCGGCCCCGGCCGGGGAAGCGCTGATCAACCTGGTGCTGGTCATCCTGCGGTCGGCGCAGGTATGGGGCGGCAAGTCGGGCGCGCTGCCCGGCCTCCGGGCCGCGCTCGGGCTGGCCGTCCAGGGTGCGTCCCGCGGCGACACCGATGCCTTGGAGCAGACGGCGCGTGCGTTGGTCGTGGCGATGAACGAGGCAGGCTGGGACCCGGCCCGCGCAGCCGAGGTGTGCACATCGGTGCTCGGCCCAGCGATGACAGTCGGCATGTCCCCTGCCGCATCATCGGCTCCTGCCGCATCATCGGCCACCGCATCATCGGCCCCTGCCGCATCATCGACCCCTACCGTCGCTGCCGCCCCGCCGGCCCGCGCAGCAGGCTCAGAAACAACACCGGACTCAACAGAAACACCGTCTGCCACACTGACCTCAGAAACAACGCCAGCATCAGCAGAAATATTCGCCTCAGCAGCCATACCAGCCGCTGATTCCCTGGCCGGTGAGACTTCAGCGTCCAGTGCTGCTGCTGCTGCTGCTGCTGATGATGATGATGATGCTTATGCTGCTGCTAGAGGGAACCGTGGGGTTAGTGAGGCCGTGGCCAGGGACGTCACCGCGGTGCTGAGATTCGCCGCCGAGGAGGTGGTGCCGCGGCTCGCCGCCACCTCGGGCG
>DATGVY010000372.1:0-2754 GCA_035299845.1 Streptosporangiaceae bacterium | reverse complement strand
GCTGACTGACGAGATCGCGAGCAGCGACGGTTCCGGACGTCTGCAGTTTCCGCTCCTGTTGCCGGCTGTCGTCCCGGCGGGACCACGGCGGCAGCGCGAGCGCGAGAGTCTCGGCGAGCGCCTGCGCGTTCGGCTCGTAGTCGCCGCGGTACTGGTCGAGGCGCCGTCGTGCCACCTCGCGGTCGACGTTGGCGATCTGCGAGCGGTCAATGATCGCGAACAGGTCGTCGAAGTCCGAATCTGACAGGCGGTCGGCGGGCACCGGCTCGAGCCGGAACTGGAGTGCCAGGTCGGCGAGCGCGTGGCGGCCGCTCCGGAAAGTGATGTCGGCCGCGTCGCCGTTCTCGTCGGGCACGGTTGCCTTGATGAACGCGGCGACATCCACGATCGCCGTCAGGGTAGCGAGCCAGTTCTGGTTCACGTGCTGCGAGCGATAGAAGGCGAGCAGCGGATACGTCAGGTGCGTCTCCATCAGCTCCGCCGCCCACTCCTCCCACGCCTGGAGGTCCTGCTCGAGGTGTGGGGTGCCCCGAGGCTTCCGGACAATCCATCCATTAGGATGGACCTCTGGAAAGGTGAAGTAATTGCCTCGACCGAATAAGAGCTTCTCACCGGAATTCAAGGATGAAGCCGTGAAGATGGTGATCGAGACCTCGCGCCCGATCGCCCGAGTGGCGAAGGAGCTCGGTATCAACGAAGGCACCCTCGGTAACTGGGTGAGCGCCTACCGCCGTGAACATGCCGGCGAGGAACCTCCGCTAACCGTGAATGAGCGCGCGCGGCTGCGCGAGCTCGAACGGGAAACCCGGGAACTGAAGATGGAAAACGACTTCCTGAAAAAAGCCGCAGCGTACTTTGCCAAAGATCATCGGTGAGCGACAAGTTCGAGTTCATCGACGTGGAGTACGCGGCTTACCAGGAATCGGACGAGCAGTACGTGCCGTCGATCGTGAAAATGTGCATCTGGATGGAGGTGTCACGGTCCGGCTTTTACGGCTGGCGCGATAAGCCGGAATCGGCGACGGCGAAAAGGCGCGGGATACTCGCGCTGTACGTGAAGAAGTCATTCGAGGATTCTGATGACACGTACGGGTACCGGCGGGTCCACACGGACCTGGTGGCCTGGGGCGTGCCGGCCGGGCCGGAGCTGGTGCGGTCACTGATGCGCGAGCTGGGCCTGGAGCCGTGCCAGCCGAGGCCGTGGCGGGTCAGCCTCACCGAGGGCGACGGCCAGGAGCACGACATCCCCGATCTGGTGCACCGGGATTTCACTGCCGGGGCGCCCGGTACTACAGTCCCGGTTTGTTACTTACCGAGTTGGCGGTCGCGGGTGCCCGCAGCGCAGGCTTGACGGAGCGTGACGGCCACCTCACGATCATGGTTTGTGAGACATCTGAAGAGCGAGGTGGCCGTCGGGGCCATCGTAGGTGACGGGGCGTGGCCGGGGGAACTGCGGCAGGAGCTGTTCGCGCTGCTGGCGGGGGTGTTCGCGCAGGCCAGGTCGCGGCTGGCGGCGTTCGCCTATATCGGGGCGCTGCTGGCTGAGCCGGGGGACCGCAGGTCGTGCTGGCAGCTGGCGGAGGCGGCCGGGCACGCGACGCCGCGGCGGATGCAGGCGCTGCTGGCCGAGCACTGCTGGGACTGGACGGCGGCGTTGCAGGCGCTGCAGCGGTTCATCGTGGGCCGGCTGGGCGATGCGGGAGCGATCCTGGCGATCGATGAGACCGCTGAGCTTAAGAAGGGCACTGCGACGGTGGGGGTCGCCCGGCAATATGCCGGGATCACCGGGCAGGTGGAGAACTGCCAGACCGTGGTGTTCGCCGCGTATGTGACGCCCCGCGGCCACGCGCCGTTTGACTTCCGGCTCTACCTGCCGAAATCGTGGTTCCGGGGCAGGGCGCGGCGGGAACGGGCGCGCGTCCCGGCCAGGACGAGGTTCACCACCAAGCCGGCGCTGGCCGCCGCGATGGTCACCGCCGCGGCCCGCGCGCGCGTGCCGTTTTCCTGGGTGGCCGGCGACGAGGTGTACGGCCGCAGCGGCAGGCTGCGGCGGGCCTGCGAGAAGGCCGGCAAGGGGTACGTGCTCGCGGTCCCGGTGAACTTCGCCGTCAGGCTTCCCTCCGGCCGCAAGGCGGCCGTGTCCGCCGTCGCCGCGATGGTGCCGGCCGCGGCGTGGGAGACCCGCTCGTGCGGGCCCGGCTGCAAGGGCCGCCGGGACTACCGGTGGGCGTGGGCCGCCACCGCCTCGCCGCTGCACTGGCTGCTGGTCCGCCGCAGCCTCGCCGACCCCGCTGACCTGGCTTTCTACTACTGCCATGTGCCGCAGGGCCGGCCGGCGACGCTGACGGTCCTGGTCACGGTGACCGGGAAGAGATGGCCCGCAGAAGAATGCCACCAGCAGGGCAAGGGCCAGACGGGCCCCGGCCAGCACCAGGTGAGGCTGTGGTGCTCCTTCTGCCGCCACACCGTGCTGTCCATGTGCGCCCAGGCGCTGCTGGCTGTCGCCGCCGCCCGCCCCGCCCTGGCCCCGCTGCCAGGCGGCACCCTCGCCGCCGCCGGCCGGGCCGGCCAGCCCCCGGCCTGGCGCGACACCGGCAAGCTGCCCGCCACCCCCGCCGACCGGCCGCCTGCCGACCCCGGCATGGTCAAGGTCAGCGTCCCCGAGGCCCGCCGCCTGGCCCGCCTCGCTGCCGCGCCCATGACCCGCGCCGCCCGCGAGGCCAGCTACGCCTGGTCACGATGGAGACGCCGCCA
>DATGVY010000371.1:0-10391 GCA_035299845.1 Streptosporangiaceae bacterium | reverse complement strand
GTCGAACGGCGCCCCGCTAATCATGATGTCGGTTCCGGCCCAGGATGCCGGATCCGCCAGGTCCGCGGCCGGCACGCCGAGGAACGTCGCGTCTGGTCCGTACATCCCGCCGATCCGCGTCATCTCGTCCTCCCGGAGACCGAGCGTAGTGCCCGCACCGTAGCAAGGCCGGCGGCCGCCCCGCGACCGCGCCCCGCGACCGGCAGCGCCTGCACCGTAAGAAGGCCGGCGGCCGCCCCGCGACCTGCAGCGCACGCGACCTGCAGCGCATAGCGACCGGCAGCGCCCGGCGCAGCGGCCTGAGCCGCTGCACCGGGCGCTCTCCCCTCGCGAGGCCTCAGCCTGGACGGGAGCTTAGTCAACGGCGCTGACCGCGACCCTGCCCTGGGCCGGGGGCTCGTCCCCGCGGCGGGAGGCCGGCAGGATCTGGGTGAGCGGAGCCGGCAGCCACCAGTTGGCCTTCCCGAGCAATTCCATCACGGCCGGGACGAGCACCAGCCGTACGATTGTGGCGTCGATCAGCACGGCCACCGCCAGCCCGAGCCCGACCTGCTTGACAGCGACGTTGGCGCCGAGCACGAAGGACAGGAACACCACCACCATGATCGCCGCGGCGGCCGAGATCACTCGTGCGGTGCTCGCCAGCCCGCGGGCGACCGATGCGGAGTTGTCGCCGCTCGCGTCGTAGGCCTCGCGGATCCGCGACAGCAGGAACACCTCGTAGTCCATCGACAGCCCGAACAGGATGACGAACAGGAACACCGGCACCCACGTCGTCACCGGCATCTTCTCGGGGAACCCGAACAACTGGTGCAGCCAGCCGTGCTGGGTGACCATGACGAGCACGCCGTAGGCAGCCGAGATCGAAAGCAGGTTCATGATCGCCGCCTTGACCGCGATGACGACCGACCGGAACACCACGAGCAGCAGCAGCATCGACACCAGCACGACGACGGCGACCAGCCAGGGCAGCCGCTTGCCGATGATGTTGGCGAAGCTGACGTTCCCCGCGTTCGGGCCGGTGACGTAGGCATTGATGCCCGTCCCCCTGGTCGCCTGCGGCAGGACGGTGCCACTGATCTTGTTGACCACGGCGTCGGTAGCGGGGTTCTGCTCGCCGGTGGCCGGGTAGGCGATCATCATTGCCGCCTGGCCGTCGGTGCTGACGATGACCGGGGTCACGCTGGCCACGCCGGGGGTGGCGCGAACCGCTGCCGCCAGCCGGGCGGTGCCGACCACGGCGCCGCTGGACGGCAGCCTGGCGGCGATGACCAGCGGCGCGTCGAAGCCGGGGCCGAACCCGCTGGCCATCGTGGCGTAGCTCGCATAACCCATGGTTCCCCGCGCCTCGGCGGACTCATCGGGCATGCTCAGCTTCATGCCGAGCGCGGGCGCGGCAAGCGCGAGGATGGCTGCGGTCGAAACCACCGCGGCGATCACCGGCCGGCGCTGGATTATCGCTGCCCATCGCGCCGCTGCGGGTGAAGAGGCTGAACGGGTATTCGCCCGCCGGTCCCGCCTGGCTAGCGGCAGCCGCAGCCGGAGGGGCTTGGCAAGCCTTGTCCCGGTGAAGCCGAGCAGCGCGGGCAGCAGGGTCAGGGCGCCGAGCACGCCGTCGCGCCGCCGGGATGCGGATTCTTGCGACATCTTGGTCTCCTACGAGCCGGAGGAGCGGGTCGCTCTCGATCCTCGTGATCGAAGGCGGCCACTACGTCCCGCGGCGGAAGGCAATCGGCGGGCCAGGGTACTCCCGGTGACGTACTCAGCTCGGAGTACTCGCCGCGGGCCGGCCGTCGGGAACGGCGTCGTCGCCGGCCCGGGAACCTCGCGGGCCGGCGCCAGCGCGGCGACCGTAACGGGAGGTCAGCCAGACGGTCGCCTGCAGGATGATCGCCGCGAGCGCCCATCCGGCGACGACGTCGGTGACCCAGTGGTAGTTGCGCCACACCAGGGCGGCGCCGATCAGCAGGCACCACACGGGCAGGGCGGCCAGCAGTATGCGGCGTCCCCCGGCCGGGAGATGCGGGGCGAGCAGCAGCGCGGCGAGCACGTAGCACACCGTCGCCGTGGTGGTGTGACCAGAGGGGAAGGCGCCCCAGCCGCCGGGCTGCTGCCGAAGCTGGCCAGGCCCCAGCCGGCCGATCAGGATCTTGGCCGGGATGACGGTAGCCACCAGCAAGGCGACGGCGACCGCCGCGGCGGATAGCGGGCGCAGGCTGCGCCGCCGTGCGCTGACGGCAATGGCGACCAGCAGCAGAACCGCGATGGCGACCGGGGGATCGGCGACATCGACGAGCAGCCGGGCCGGTGCGAACCGGCTGCCGCCAAGCCACTGCCAGGCGAGCGAGTGCGATCTGGGCTGGACGGCTGACCAGATCCGCTGGTCCATGCGGACCAGGGGACCGTCGGCGAGCACGTTGATCGTCAGGATGGCCAGCACCACCGCCGGAACGCCCGGCAGCAGCCACCGGGACCGCCAGCGCGGGGCGTTGCCGGCGGGCGCCGTCGGCGCGCGGGCTTCATCCATGGGGGTCCAGGTTACCGGCGTGATTCCAGTGGCCGACCATGAGTAATCACGCCACCATCGGCCGGGGATCGCAGGAGTCGCGGAACGACAGCTGCCACCAGCTCAGGTCTGTGACCGGCCCAAGGTCCGGGTCCTCATGCGCCAATGCCAGCCCGGTCGCGGCCTCCGTCAGGCGCGGGATCACTGCGGCCGGGATCGGTGATCCGGCGAGGCTAGGTGGCCCGCTCACGCTCGCTGCTACCAGAATGTCCACCAGTGCGCCGGCCTTCAGGCCGGTGGTGAAGGCGGATGGACGGTGAGTCGCCTAGACGGGCCTGTCTTGCTGCTCGATGTACTGGCGCAGGACCGAGATGGGTGCCCCGCCGACCGATCCGGCGAAGTAGGACCCGGACCACAGCCGGTTCGCCCGCCAGTAATGCTGCGCCAGCTCCGGGAACTCCTGGCGCAGCCGCCGGGAGGAGACGCCCTTGAGGCTGTTGACCAGCCGGGAGATAGCCACCGTGGGCGGGAAGTTCACCAGCAGGTGCATGTGGTTTGCCTCACCTGGGACTTACCCATTTCGCGGTCCTGTCGGACGGGCGGAAAGTCGCTAACCCGCGCTTCCTGCGCCGCGCGGAGCGCAAGCTCCGGAAAGCTCAGCAGGCCCTCAGCCGCAAAGCCAGAGGCAGCAGCAACAAGAACAAGGCCAGGGTCAAGGTCGCCCGGGTGCACGCCCGGGTGGCTGACACGCGCCGGGACTGGCTGCACAAGGAATCCACGCGCATCATCCGCGAAAACCAAGCGGTGTACGTGGAGGATCTCTGCGTGTCCGGTCTCGGCCGGACCCGGCTGGCGAAGTCGGTGCACGACGCCGGATGGTCGGCGTTCGTGTCAATGCTGGAGTACAAAGCCGCCAGGCACGGCCGCCGTTTCGGCAAGGCGGACCGCTGGGCGCCGACATCCCAGGTGTGCTCGGCATGCGGGGTGAAGGATGGCCCGAAGCCGCTGAGCGTCCGCCAGTGGACGTGCGGCGGGTGCGGCACAGTGCACGACCGGGACGTGAACGCGGCCCGGAACATAGTCACGGCGGGACGCGCCGGGACTCTAAATGCCTGCGGAGGGACTGTAAGACCGGGGCTTGCCCTGGCACGTCCCGGTGAAACAGGAACCCGCCGGAGCGCGGCGTGAGCCGCGCAGGAGGAATCCCCGCGCCCTCAGGCCGGGGAGGACGTCAACGGTACCTGAACCCGCCGAAGAAGCGGCGGAACACGCCGCCCTCGATCGGCAGCGGCGCGGCTGGCTCCGGCGCGACCGGCCGCTGGGTGGCCACCGGCTGGTCATAGTCCGTCCGCACGATCGCGTCGATGACTTCCTGCTCGGTGAAGTCCTCGGAACCGTCGATCTTCGGCACGAAGCCGACCAGCATCCCGTCCCGCATCACCTGGGCCTCGAGCCCGGCCGTGCCGTCGGTGTCCCACTCGGCTTCCCGCCCCCCCGGCAGCGACACGCGGACCCCGAACTGTCCTACGCCGACCCTCGCTAGGTGGCCCTTCATGCCGCGTTCACGGAGCGCGTCGACGACCCGCCGGGCCCGGTTCTCGTCCATCCCGCCAAAATAGCGTGGCCGCCTGGCTCCCGTAGCCGACGACGATCGGGCGGCTTGAGCGTCAGCCGGTCAAGACAAGTCCCGAACTGCTGGCGGTGCCTGTCGGCGGGTAGCGTTGTGCCGGGCCCAGCGAAGCTGGCCCGATGGTCTGCCGCCTGGCAGGCCGGGATAGCGGCGTTCCGCGCGGCAGGGCGATGCCCGGGGCTGGCGGGGCCATGCGCCGGGCTGGGCGGTGCGCGAGCCCCGGCGCGGGCCGATGCCGGGGCTGAGCAGGCAATGCCCGGCTGAGCAGGCAATGCGGGGGTGCACGGGCATGCGTCGTGCTTGGCGTGTCTGCGTGGTCTGGGATGGATCTGGCCGACCGGGAGATCTTCCCAGCCTGATCAGTTAAAGTCGTCAGCATGTCCGAGCGCGAGCCCGATACCTCCGCCACCACCGCCGAGTTCCGCGCGTTTGCTGCGGGCACGAACGCCGAGAACGCGCCACCCTGGGCGATGCGCGCGCCCGGCAAGCGAGTGGCCCTCCTCGCAGCCGTCGTCGTCGGCGTGGCGATCGTGCTGGCCATCGTCGCACTGCTGGTCGCCAACCTGTAGCCGCAGCCCGAAGCCTGCGGCGCTGGCCTGCGGCACCCGTTCGCTGCACGCATCCGCGGCCGGCCCGGCCGCCCAGAGGGCGAGAATGAGCGTCGGCGGGTCACTCTGCGGGTCTGCGCCCGCGCATGCTTGTATGACTGGTCATGACCGCTGCGACCGGCGACGAGCGACGCCCGGCGGCAGCGACCAGTGACCCCAAGCGGCGCCCGGACGCTGCGGCCCGCGACGACAAGCACCGGCTGACAGCGCTTGAAGGACTTGCCGCGCTCTCCCTCGACGCGCTGTCCTCCGTCGCATACGGGCCCGAGGCCATCGTCGTGGTCATGGTCGCGGCCGGCACCACGGGCCTCTCCTACACGCTGCCCGTCACCGCGGCGATCGTGGTGCTGCTTGTCGTCCTCGTCATCTCATACCGGCAGGTGATCGCCGCGTTCCCGGCCGGCGGCGGGGCCTACGCAGTGGCCGGCAGGCACCTGGGCACGCGGCCCAGCCTGATCGCGGCAGCCTCGCTCATCGTCGACTACGTGCTGAACGCGGCCGTCGGCGTGTCAGCCGGCGTCGAGGCATTGACCTCGGCGTTTCCTCAGCTCTACGCCGACCGGGTGCTGATCTGCCTGATCGTGCTTGCCCTGATCACGGCGGCCAACATGTGGGGCGTCGCCGAGTCGGCCCGGCTGCTGATCTTGCCCACGGTCATCTTCATCGTGGCCATCGCGGCTGTGCTAATCGGCGGTCTTGTCCGCACTCACCCGGTTGTCCCGGTGGCGCACAACCTGCCGCAGGTGACGCAGGCGGTCGGTCTGCTGCTGCTGCTCCGGGCGTTCGCGTCCGGCTGCTCCGCGCTGACCGGGGTGGAGGCGATCGCCAACGCGGTCCCGTCGTTCCGCCAGCCCCGCGTCCGCCGGGCGCAGCATACCGAGATGTGGCTGGGCATCCTGCTCGGCGCGATGCTGCTCGGCGTAGCTGTCCTGATCCGGAAATTCCACGTCACCCAGTCACCGACGCGGACCGTACTGGCCGAGCTGACCGCCGCGTCGCTAGGCCACAACTTCGTGTTCTACGCCGTCCAGCTGATCACGACCGTGCTGCTCGCACTCGCCGCGAACACGTCGTTCGGCGGCCTGCCGGTGCTCGCGTCCCTGCTGGCCAGGGATAACTTCTTGCCGCACCTGTTCTTCCTGCGCGCGGACCGCCAGGTGCACCGCTATGGCGTCGGGGTACTTGCGGTGGCCGCCGCCATCCTGCTCGTCGCGTCCAGCGGCGACACCCAGGCGCTCGTGCCGTTGTTCGCGATCGGCGTGTTCGTCGGGTTCACGCTGTCCCAAGCGGGCATGGTGCGCCACTGGCATGAGCAGCATGGCCATGGGTGGGCCCGCCGGGCCGCTATCAATGGCGTGGGCGCCGTGCTCACCACGGTGGTACTCGCGATCGAGCTGCTCAGCAAGTTCACCAGGGGCGCCTGGCTGGTGGTGATCGTCGTCCCGCTGCTCGTGCTGATGTTCAGCCGGGTGCACGCCACCTACGACCGGATCGGGGCCCAGCTCGGGATCGGCGAGCAGCCCCCGCCGCCGCGGAAGCTCTCCTCGCTCGTGGTGGTGCCGGTCGGCGGAATGTCCCGGCTCACCGTGGAGGCGATCTCGGCGGCGCTCTCCCTGGGCGACGAGGTCGTCGCGGTGACCGTCTGCTACGCGGATCCCGAGGACACCCAGGTCGAGGCGCACTTCCGCGACCGCTGGGACGCCTGGCACCCGAACGTGCCGCTGATCACGCTGCGCTCGGAGCACCGCTCGCTTGCCCCGCCGATCGTCGACTACCTGCGCAAGATCGAGAACGAGGACCGCTACCACCGGCTCGTGGTGCTCATTGCCGAGGTACAGCCAGCCAGGCCATGGCAGCGGATCCTGTACAACCAGCGGGGCTTCGTGCTGGACCGGGCGATCCAGCGCGGCACCGTCAACGTGGTCATCTGCCGCCTCCATTTCAAGCTGTCAGCCGTCTCCCGGCCCCCAGCTCCGCGCTAACCCGTGCCCGCGTCCCGGGCAACCCCGTTCGATGTGGCATCGAGTGGGTCAGCTGCCGCTGAACGCCACATCGAACGGGTTCCGGCTGGACGCTAGAAGCTGCCGCCGAACTCGGTCCAGCTGCCCCAGGCGCCGGCGCTGAAGCTGCTTGACGCCAGTCGCCGGCTGGCGTCAAGTGCGCCGGCCGCCGGGACGCCGCTGGCGCTGATCCACGCGGCTGGGCTGCCGAGCGCCTTACCGCCGGGAACGCCGCCGCCAGGCAGAGCGCCGCCGACCGATGTCCAGCCGGACCAAGCGGCGGTGCCCCCGGTTCCCTGCTGGCCGATCACCCCCAGCTGGCCGCTGGTCAGCTGGGCGAAGACCCTGACCAGGCCATCGGGCCAGCGGATCGCCGCGGGGCTTCGCCGAATCCGCTGCCCGGAAGCGCCGCCGGCCAGTGGCGTGCCCCAGGTCCAGCCGCCGGTGGCCGGATTCTGCCAGGCGAAGTCCAAGCCGTTGGCGGTCGTGGTGGCGAAGAGCTCGGCCTGCCCGGCGCCGTCGGACAGCACGGCCGGGTTGGCGGTCAGCCCGGACGGGCGGGCGCCGACCGCGTGCCAGCCCCGCCACGAGCCGCCGCGCCAGTGGTCGACCGCGGCGGTTCCTGCCGTCGTCACGCAGAAGACGGCCAGCCTGCCGCGGCCGGAAAACGGTACCGGCGAGTTCGCGCAGCTCCCGCCGATGCTCTGCCACGGCTTCCAGCGGCTGTCCGCGTTGGGTGCCGTCTGCCGGGTCGTGCTCACCGCGCCACCGGCGTCGGTGACGAAGACCTCGACGGCGCCGTCCGGCCGCCGGGTCGCCGCCGGGTCGCCCGTCATCGAGCCTGGCGAGCTGCTGGCCGCCACCGGCCGGCCCCACTGCCAGCCGCCGGGGGCGCCAGGCTGCTGCCAGGCGTGCACGACCTGGCCGGCGGTCGTGCGGGCGAAGAGCGTCAGGCTGCCGTTCGCGTCCGCCGCGACGGCCGGGTTGCTGGCGATATCCGCCGGGGACTGGCCCACGGGCCGCACCCCGGACCAGGACTGGCGGCCCGCCGGGCGCTGGTAGTCGTGCACGAGGGTGCCGCTGGCCAACCTGGCGAACCACTCGGCCGACTTGCTGATGTTGCGGCCCACGGCGATGCGGAAGCTGGCCCGCGCCGGCCGCGCGCCACTGGCGCCGCCGAGGACGGTGTCCAGCTGGTCGTTGTCGATATTGATGACGCTGCCGCCCCAGCTCTCGTTGTGGCCGCCCTGGTACTGATGGATGCGCTGGTGATTCGTCCACATCGAGGCCGGCATGTAGGAGCTCCTGGTGGTGGCCTTGCCATCCCAGTCCGCGTAGTGGATGACGTCGGGCTCTGTCATCGTCTTGCTGGCATTGACCAGGTCGGCAATGTTGGAGAACGACTCGTAGATGGCGGCCAGGTAGCCCAGCGCATGCAGTTCGCTGTCCCAGCCGCTGAGGAACTTCACGACCTGCGAGCCGCAGCCCGCGTAGGCCTCCATGTCGTAGATGATCGGCGTCCCGTGCGGGATGCCGAGGCTGCCCGCCTGGCTGGCCGCGTCGATCGCCGCGGCCTTGCCCTCCGCCGCGGCCTTCTTCGGGTTGATCAGGGCGTCGCCGCCCGCCAGCACGCAGGTCGCCTGCAGGCCTGCGTAGAACGGGAAGTAGTGCCAGCCCTGCTGCTGGATGGTGGTGATCCACCCCGCGGTGAGGTTGGCCTGCGCGCAGGCCCGGTTGACGCCGCCGATGTAGATGCCGACGGCCCGGTAGGGCGAGGCGAGCCAGTTCCTCATGACCGCGGCCGTGGGCGCCGCGCAGGTGTCGAACCCGCCGCCGATGTACGGCGCCTGCACCGGCGCGGCGGCCGGCCGCGGCATGGGCTTGGCGAGCGCGGCGGCCCGGGCGTCCGGGCGCGCTCCGGCGGCGGGCCTGGTCCGGATCGTGGCCTGGATCCGCCTGGCCAGTGCCGGGTCGCCGCCGAAGTAAAGGCTCACCTCGGCGCCGGCCGCCGGCAGGATATCCACAATGGCAGCATTAACGCGGCCTCCGGGGGTGGTCCGCCCGGGCTGGCCGGCGATCGTCGTGGCCGCTGTCGCCTGCCTGGCATCGGGGCCAGCCGGGTTAGCGCGCCGGATCCAGGCCGCCTCGGTCCGCCCGACCGCAGCGGCCGGGCAGGCCGGGTCCGGCCCCGGGGTGCCGAGGTAGACGGTGCGGGTGTCCAGCCGCGGGCAGGCGCCCGGGTGCCGGGACAGGTTCAGCACCTTCCAGCCCGGCGGGACCCGCAGGCTTACCCGGCCGAAAGTTACTGTGCGCCACCGGCTGGAGGTCGCGGTGTGCGCAAGCGCGGGCAGGCCAACTACGAAGGAACTTACGACAATTGCCAGGACAAAAGTAGTTCTTCGAAATCCCATACAGCCATCGTCGCGTACCAGGCGATTACGCGTGGTGACTTTCAGCTAACAATTCGGAGTTGGCAGGCGACTCTGCGTTAATAATCCTTACGGCGGTTCCTCGTCGGGTCCGGGCTGGTAGCGGTAGCCCATTCCGGGCTCGGTGATCAGCCAGCGCGGCCGGGCCGGATCCGGCTCCAGCTTGCGGCGCAGCTGGGCCATGTACAGCCGGAGATTGCCCGCAGCTTCGGCGTAGCCCGGCCCCCAGACCTTGGTCAGCAGCTGGCGCTGGCTGAGCAGTTTGCCAGGATTCCGGAGCAGCACCTCCAGCAGGTGCCATTCGGTCGGGGTCAGCCGGATGTCGGGGCCGGCGTCATGGTGGCCAGGGCCCGGCGCCGGCGTGACCCGCTTGGCGGCGAGATCGACGACGAGGTCGCCAAGGCGGACCCGCGGCACCTCGCCGTCGGGTGCCGCGCGGCGGCCGACGGCGCGGATCCGGGCGAGCAGTTCCTCCATCCCGAACGGCTTGGTGACGTAGTCGTCGGCGCCCGCGTCCAGCGCCTCCACCTTGTCCGTGCTGTCGGCGCGGCCGGACAGCACGATGATGGGCGCGCTGGTCCAGCCGCGCAGCCCCTGGATCACCTCGACGCCGTCCAAGTCGGGCAGCCCGAGGTCAAGGATGACCACGTCCGGCGGGTGCTTCGCCGCTTCGGCCAGCGCCAGGGCGCCGTTTGCCGCGATGGAGACCTCGTAGTGACGCACCCGCAGGTTGATCCGCAGCGCACGGAGTATCTGCGGTTCGTCGTCGACGACGAGGACCCGGGTCATCCCGGCACCGCGCGCTCGCCGCTGGTCACAGCCCCCGGGGTGCCCGGCGACGGCACGGGCGCGGCCTGCCCGGGTGCGGTCTGCGCGGGCGCGGGGAGTTCCGGTGCCGGGTGTCCGGGTGAAGCCTGCCAGTCTGCGGCTTGCCCGGGTGCGGGGAACCCGGTTGCGGCGCGCTCGCCGCTGGTCAGCGTCCCCGGGGTGCCCGGCGTCGGCGCAGGTGTGGCGTGCGCCGCCGGCAGCGACAGGGTCATCGTCAGGCCGCCGCCCGGCGTCTCGTCCGGATCCAGCGTGCCGCCCATCGCCTCGGTCAGCCCGCGGGCGAGCGCCAGGCCCAAGCCCACGCCGGTGGTGTTGTCGGTGTCGCCGAGCCGCTGGAACGGGCGGAACATCCGGTCCCTGTCCGCGGCCGGGATGCCGGGGCCGCGGTCG
>DATGVY010000370.1:0-1521 GCA_035299845.1 Streptosporangiaceae bacterium | reverse complement strand
CTGCCTGCGCCTGCGCCTGCGTTGGCAGGGCCACCGGCAGGGCCAGCGACAGGGCCAGCGCCGCCGACAGGGCCAGGGCCAGGATGAGCGACAGCGCTGCCTGCGGGCGCGACGTGTGCCTGCTGCTCATCATTGACCCCGTCCCCCTGCGCTTGACCATCCGGTCAGCCACCTTTGAGACGGCCATGACGGTCATCAGGTTGCCTGCGGTTCCCGGCCGGCTCATCGCGGCACCTGCACGTCACGTTCTCCGCTGCTGCGGGAGATCTTCACCGCCGCTGGCGGTACGCACGACGACTTCGAGGCCTACGACAGGGCGATGGCCACTGACCGGCGCGCCGCCGTCCTGGTGACGCCCGCGCGTCTTTATTACCAGTGAATGACGGCCACCGGCCCGGGGTGGCAAGGCGGCGGGCACCTCGGCACCGTCACACGCTAGTCCTAGACCAGGCCAGACAGCATCCGCTGCCGGACGGCTTCGTACACGGCGATGGCCGCGGAAGTCGCGACGTTCAGCGAATCCGCGCGGCCGAACATCGGGATGCGGACCCTGACGTCGGCACGCGCCAGCCACTGCGCGGACAACCCGTACCTCTCCGAGCCGACCGCGATTGCCGTCGGGCCAGTAAGATCCGCATCGGTCAGTAGCAGCCCGGCGTCTGGCGTGGTCGCCACGAGGGTAACCGCCCGCTCTGTCAGCCAGTGCATCACCTCGGCCGATGCGGCGGAGGCGACGGGAACGGAAAAGACCGTTCCCTTGCTCGCACGAACCACGTTGGGGTTGCCCCAGTCGGTCACCGAGTCGGCCGCGATCACCGCCGCTGCCCCGGCCCCGTCCGCCGTGCGGAGCATCGCGCCGAGGTTGCCCGGCTTCTCTACGCGTTCGCAGATCAGGAGCAGCGGTCGTGCACCGATCTCCAGCCGGGACAAATCGTCCCGCACCGCAGGGACGACGGCGAGCCATCCGTCAGGCGACTCACGGTAGGCGATCTTGCCGAACACCTGCCGGCTGACCCGGAACACCTCGGCGCCCAGGTCTGCGATCCGGTCGACCCTCCGCACTGCGTCACCCGTGACCAGGTCCGGGCAGTAGTAAAGGGCGCACGGGCGAACGCCGGCCGCTAGCGCAACATCGAGCTCTTCGCTCCCCTCGACCAGGCTGACAGCCGCACGCTGCCGGGTCCGACGGCGCCGCAGCGCGATCAGCTGCCGGATCCGGGGATTGGCCGGGCTAGTGATTTCGGGCCCAGCCTGCGGGCGCCGGTCGGCAGGCATGCCGTCATAGTAGCCAGCTAGCTGAGGGCCGATTGAGGTTCCGGCAGCGCCTTGATCGTCACTACTGTGATCATGCCGGCCATGCTCCGGGGGGAGGCAGGGCCCGGCGCTGGCGCAGGACTATCGATCCTCACCGCGGGCCGCTGGCACCCTCCGGCACGCCGCTTGCGGTCCGCTGGCTGACCGCTGCGGGCGCCGCCGCCGGCCCGCGCGCCAGCGTCGGCGCAGCCGTCTCCTGGACTCCGC
>DATGVY010000369.1:0-5969 GCA_035299845.1 Streptosporangiaceae bacterium | reverse complement strand
GGGTTCCCGCGGCCAGCCCCTCCGCGAGAGCATGCACGATGAGCGCGACCGCCACCGTGACCGAACCGGTGAGCGCCAGGGCGGCACCCTCCAGCAGCCGGTGCAGCGCGATCGCGCCGGCCGTTCCTGCGCCTCCGGCTGCCTCCCGCCCGCCCTGGCAGGTGCATCCGCTGCGGACCGCCAGGCCGGCCAGCGCGAACGACACCAGGGCGACCGCCGGGATGGCCCAGACGAAGATCCTTGCTTGTTCGGCTCCCGACCAGGCGTCAGGCAGCAGGTGTAGCCCGGCGATGACCAGCAGCGCGCCGGTCCCTGCGCCGAGGCACAGCTCGCGGCGGGCGCCCGGCCGGCGGGCCAGCCAGGCACCCGCCAGGGTGGCGAGCCCGATTATCAGCCCGCCGGCCACCACGAGAGCAGGGACCGGCCGCCCGTCGGCGAAGGCCAGCGTGCGGTCCGCACCCGGCATGACAGCACCTCCTGGGTCACGTAAGAACGACGTGCGACCCGGCCCAGCCGGGCGGCGCCCGAGCCGGGCCGTCAGGAAAAGCTGGGGTCGGCCTTGCTGACCTTGATGGCTCGGCCCTTCGGCTCTTCCCAGTCCTCTTGACGGCCAAGCGCCGTCAAGTCCAGCAGCGAGTAGGCGCTGCCGCCGGGCTCTTCGGTGCCGCGGGCATAGGCGGAGTAGGTGTGGAAGACGGCATCCCCGTCGCGCAGGAAGCAGCTGAAGCCGGGCATTTCGGTCGAGCCCTCGCTTAGCCAGTCCGGGTCGGTTTTGGCGAGCTCGGCCTGGCTCCGGTAGTTGTACTCGATCGGGGCCACCGCCGCGTTGAGGGTGACGTGGAAGTCGTAGTTGAAGTTGCTGCCGTAGCAGGAGTACCAGGGGAAGGTCCAGCCGTGCGCCGCCCGGTAGGGGGCGATCTTGGTGTACGGGGCGCGGGAAACCCCGGCGAAGGTGGTGTCGCGTGCCTGCAGGTGCGCCAGCAGCCCGGCGGAGGACTCATCGAGGCTTGCCGTGCAGCCGGGGCAGGCCTTCTCCCACGCCGGGTCGAACATGACGTGCTGGATGATGAGCTGGCTGTTGCCCTCGAACAGGTCCAGCAGGCTGGCGTTGCCGTCCTGGCCCTCGAAGACGTAGTCCTTGTCGATTCGCACCATCGGCAGCCGCCGCCGGCCGGCGTTCAGCGCATCGCGCTTGCGGGTTAGCTCCTTCTCGCGCACCAGCAGTTGCTCGCGTGCGGCCAGCCACTCCTCGCGTGACACGACATCGGGAAGACTCATCGCAACCTCCGTGTGATCGATCGCCCGGCCGCTCGGGCCTCGTCACCACCACGACGTACGGAAGGGGCGGCGATGGACGGGTGCCGCGAAACTTTGAGCCACCTAACTTCGCGCGGGCTGGGATCTCATGCGTGCCCGGTCTCAGCCAGCCTGCGGTGGAGGTAGCGGCGCTCGGCGTCGGTAGGCGCCAGGCGGACGGCCTGGCGATAGCTGGCGGCCGCCTCACCGGGGCGGCCCAGGCGGCGGAGTAGATCGGCTCGGGTGGCAGGCAGCAGGTGATAGCCGGCCAGGGCGCCGGATGCCTCCAGCGCTTCGAGGAGTTCCAGCCCGGCAGCCGGGCCGTCGGCCATCGCGACCGCGACCGCCCGGTTCAGCTCCACCACCGGGGAGGGTGCCAGCTCTGCCAGCTGCCGGTAGAGCCGGGCGATCCGTGCCCAGTTGGTGGCGGCCGCGTCCGGGGCGGTGGCGTGGCAGGCGGCGATCGCCGCCTGCAGCTGGTAGGCCCCTGGCCGGCCGCGGCGCAGGGCCGCCTCAAGCAGGCCGGTCCCCTCGCCGATCTGGCGCCTGTCCCAGCCGGCGCGGTCCTGGTCTTCCAGGGTCACCAGGTCACCCGCGTCGTCGGTGCGGCTGGCCCGGCGGGAGTCATGGAAGAGCATCAGCGCCAGCAGGCCCAGGGCCTCGGGCTCGTCGGACATCAGCCGGGCCAGGACGCGGGCCAGGCGGATGGCCTCGGCGGATAGCCCCTGGCGGATGATGTCGGAGCCGGCGGTCGCGGCATACCCCTCGTTGAACAGCAGGTACAGCACCGCCAGCACGCCCGCTGTGCGTTTCGGCAGCAGGCGCGCCGGCGGCACCCGGTAGGGGATACCCGCGTCGCGGATCTTGTGCTTGGCCCGGACTAGCCGCTTGGCCATCGTCGGCTCCGGGATCAGGAACGCCCGGGCGATCTCCGCGGTGGTCAGCCCTGCGAGGGTGCGCAGCGTGAGAGCGACCCGGGCCTCCAGCGGCAGTGCCGGATGGCAGCAGGTGAACATTAGCCGGAGCCGGTCGTCCGGGATTCCGCTGTCGTCCCGCCCCCCGTCCCCGGTGACCGGATCCTCGGCAGGCGATAGCACGGCTGCCTCCTTGAGCTTGGCGGTCTCGGCTGCGCCGCGGCGCAGCCGGTCGGTGGCGCGGTTACGTGCGACCGTGGTCAGCCAGGCACCGGGCCTGCGCGGCACGCCGTCGCGCGGCCAGCTCTTCAGCGCCTGCGCGAACGCGTCCTGCGCGCATTCCTCGGCCAGGTCCCAGTCGCCGGTCATCCCGATCAGCCTCGCGACAACCCGGCCCCACTCCTGGCGAAACGCCTCGGCGACCGCCGCGTGCGCATCCGGAGTCACGGCTGCCAGAGCGGCCTCACCTCGACTGTGCCGATCCTGGCGGTCGGGTGCCCGGACGCCACCTCGATCGCCTCGTCCAGGTCCGCGCACTCGATCACGTCATAGCCCGCGACCTGCTCCTTGGTCTCGGCGAACGGCCCGTCGGCGATCAGCACCTCGCTGCCGCGCACCCGCACGGTCATCGCCGCGGCCACCGGCTGCAGCCGGTCACCATGGACGAGAACTCCGCGGCCCTCCATCTCCTCGATCCAGGCCGCAAGCGAACGCTCCGCCGAGCCGTGCTCCCGGCCGTCGTCGTCCGGGCTCAGCTCAGCGGATTCGTCCACACAGTGGATCAGCATGTACTTCATCGCACCTCCATGCCCCCCGGCGTCCGGCGACCTTATGCAAGCATCGCCCGCGTGCAGCATCGTCTGCAGCATGGCGTCCTGCATTGCAGGCGGCAGATGATGCTGCCTCCGTCACCCCGACGACGAACGGGAATGCCTGCGATGGACAGGCGCTGCCGCGAAGCACGGGCTCCAGCTTTTCAAGCGCCGGACTGATTCGGCGCGACATCGCTGTCCATCGTCGCGTTCTCGGTTCGTCGTGATGGTGACCGGCTCGACGGCCGCACACGACGCCACCACGTCACGCGACCGAGGAGGCTTCCCGGCACCCGGTCGCCCGGATCGGCACGGTCGAAGTACGGCCGTTCTGGCAGGAGTGAGGACCATGATGCCCTACGACACTTACCGGCTGTACCAGGCAGAGCGCGCGAAGAGCGCCGCCGAGGTCCAGCGCGCCGACGAGCAAGCAGGCCGACTCGCATCAGCTGCGTCAGGGCTGTTCCGCGGCATCACGCGGTCCGCGCGAGCCTTGCGGAGGCCGTACCCGGCCCTGGGGCGCGGTGGCGCACCCCACCCGGCAGAACCGCCCGGTTGCCGGGGCAGGATAGCCGAGACGATGGAGGGCTCGTGAGGTACCTGCTGATCCACTGCATCGACGAGAACGCCGAGCTGAGCCCGGACGATGACTCCGATGCCGAGGGCTCGCCCGCAGCGCGGGCGCTCCAGGCCTGGGTCACCGAGATGGAAGCCAGCGGCGTGAAGCTGCACGGAGGCCGGCTGCGGCCGGCCAGCGATGCCACTACCGTGCGGGTGCGCGGCGGCGAGGTGCTGGTCAGCGACGGCCCGTTCGCAGAGACCAAGGAGCAGATCGCCGGCTTTGACGTGCTCGAGTGCGCCGACCTGGACGAGGCGATCGAGGTCGCGTCCCGGCACCCGACCGCCAAGATCGGGACGTTCGAGCTGCGGCCGCTCTGGCAGCCATGACGCCGGACGAAGATCACAACGGTATTACCTGACCCGGGTCTCGCCAGATCCGCCGCGCAACCAGGCTCAGATGAAGCCGCAGAACCGGTGCGAGCGGGTCTTGAACGACTGGCTTACGGTCAACCCGGACGGCCGGGTGCTGATCCTGGTCGACGAGGCCGATGCATTCTTCGCAGCCGACTCGCGGCGCGAGTTCCGCGTCACCAGCGACCTGTTCGCGCTGGTGACCAAGCACCCTCGGACCAAAGCAGTGTTCGCTGGCCTGCACGGCGTCGCGCACCACCACGGTGTCGGCAACAACCCGTTCAGCCCCTCGGGAGCGCTCCCGATCGGACCCCTGGAGCGGCGTCATGCCTACCGACTGCTGACAGTGCCGCTAGAGGCACTGGGTTTCCAGATCCTCCCTGACGAGGCCAACCGGATCCTCATGCACTGCAACGCGCAGCCGTACCTACTGCAAATGTTCGCCGGCAACCTTCTCGAACGACTCCTGACATCACGCCGAAAGGGTGCATTCTCCCTGCCGATAGTGGTCGACCGGGCAACCGTGGATGCCGTCTACGACGACCCGCAGCTGCGAGAACAGATCCACCGCGCCTTCAAGATCACCCTAGAGCTGGACGCCCGGTTCTCGGTGATCGCGAACCTGCTCGCGGTGCACGCGCACCGTAACGGCACCCGTAGCCCTCTAACCGAGTCCGAACTGCTCGAAGGATGCAGACAGGCATGGCCCGAGGGATTCGCCGACACGGCCGTGGCCGGCTTCCGCGAGTTGCTCAACGAACTCGAGCAACTCGGCATACTCGCCCCAGCCGATCTGCGTCGCGGCGGCCGGACGCTCCGCAGTCACGCGGTTCTCCAGTCGATGGGATCGCGGGCACAGCTAGAGCTCTCGCTTCAGGAGGTCCGCAACCTGAGCCTTACTGAGGATGCCGTCCGCCAGCAATACCGGCCGACCGTCGGCAAACACAGCAGCCCCGGCCCGCTTACGACCGCACAGATCGCAGACCTCGCCGGCCGCAAGGGCAACCGCGTCCGGATCGTCGTCGGGTCACAGGCCCTGGGCCTGGACCGGGTCGCCGATGCACTGTCAGATCCCACGCACGAGCCAGTGCTGCGCGACGTCAGGGTCGTCAAAGGCAAGGACGACTACCGGCATCTGCTCCGGACCGGAGCGAGCGGCGAGACCCGGCTGACGGTCGTGTCGCAGCTATGGCAGCTGACGACGAGCCGCGAGTCGTGTGGTACTTCGCTCAACGAGGCGCTGCAGCTACTGCCTGCCGACCAGAGCTGCTCGCGGGCCGTCGTCCTGATCGCCGGTCCCGGCAATGCCGCATGGCTGCGGGAGCAGCCGACGCAGGCAGAATTCGCCGAGTGGGTCGTTCCGCTGGAACGGTTCACATTGCGCAACCTGATGACCAAGGCCTTCGGACCCAGCGGCCGGCTGACCGGCCTCCCGGCGGTGAAAGCAGAGCAGGAAGGGACCCGGGCACTGTTCGCTGGCGCGCATGCGGCACCTCGCCACCCGCCTGGTCACCGCCAGGTGGACGACGACGATGCGTCAGAGGCGGCCGAAGCGGCGCAGGCAGCGAGCCTGCTCATGCGAATCCTCGATCGCGTCCAGGATCGTCTAGGAGCGGTCGCCTAAAGTGCCCGGCCAGCTTGTCGATTGTCTATGGTCTCCGGCGGGCCGAACACAGCAGAGTCGACAACTCGGAACGTCCAGGTCACGCGCACGTGAAGGTCACACGGCAGATCTCACAGCCAGCGTGGCACCGCCGCGGCCGGGGCGCGCCGGGCGGGCACCGTCGTGCGAGGGCACATGGCAGACTGTCCGCGACACGCTCTGGCGGGGTGTCGCTCACCGAGTCGATCTCATGGAGAGCGCACGGTCACCAATCATTCGCTGCGAGTCTATCCTGGCCACAGGATCTGCAGGGGCAGTGATCGGGCGCCTCCGGCTGCCTGCTACGCAGAGTGAGCCCGGCCCATGCTGCCT
>DATGVY010000368.1:0-3455 GCA_035299845.1 Streptosporangiaceae bacterium | reverse complement strand
CGGCGCGGCTCAGGCGGCGAACCAGTGGAGGGCTCCCGGTGCTGCCCCGGAGGGTGAGCACCGGCGGGTCTTCCTGGAAATGGCCGACCGCCTCGCCGCTCGCCACTCGCGCCAATATTCGCGCGGCATGCGCCCCATAGGCTGGGATATCCCTGCTCAACGCCGTGAGGGGCGGGTGGACCAGCTCACACAGCGGAGAGTCATCCCAGGCCACAATCGAGAGTTCGGCCGGCACCTCCACGCCCATTCGCTGGGCGGAGATCAGCCCCGAGATCGCCATGAGGTCGTTGTCGTAGATGATCGCGGTAGGCCGCCGCGGGCCCCGCAGCAGAGTCCGGGTGGCCTCAGCGCCGCGCTCGCGCGTGTAGTCGGCCTCCACGGAGATGGACTCGATCCCCGCGGATTGTGCCGCCTCAGCGAGCGCATCGGTCCGGATCTTGGTATGCCAGAACCTCGGTATACCGGTCACCCGGGCGATCCGCCGGTGCCCGAGCCCAGCGAGGTACTCCACGGCGGAGATGATCCCGGCCGCGTCGTCCTGCCACACCGCGGTCAGCGATCCAGCGCCGAGCGGAGTGCCGATCACCACCGCCGGCATCCGCAGTTCCTCAAGTACCGGCACCCGCTGGTCGTTGATCTGCAGGTCCACCAGGAACACCCCGTCCACCCGGCGCTGAGCCCACCACGAGCGGTACATGGCGATCTCGGCGGCCTGGTCCTCGGCGGTGCTGAACAGCAGCGCGGCATGATCACCGGACAACTCCGCCTGGATGCCCGCCACGAGCTGCATGAACCACGGCTCTATACCGAGCATGTTCGGCGGCCGGTCGATGATCAGGCCGAACGCGCCGGCCCGGCCATCGGACAGCGCTCGGGCCGCGCTATTGGGCTGGAAGCCTATTTCCTCGGCGATGGCCAGGATGCGCTCCCGGGTGGCCGCGGAAACACCAGGCTGGCCGTTGAGCGCGAACGACACTGCCGCCTTGGTGACGCCCGCGCGGCGCGCGATGTCGGCGATGGTCGGACGTTTCACGCGATGCCTCCCCGCGATCGCCGGTCGGCCCGGCGTGCCGCACGCTACCGCTCCGCGGTTACCACATTGTGCGGTAACGCCTCCCGGTACCCGCGCCGCGGCACCTGCCTCCCGCGGGAGCCTGCCGACCGGCGCATCACAGCCGCCCGGCTCTTGCGCAGGCCAGTGTAACAAGCAGCCGGACGCCATGGCCGGGGCAAGATCCCGGGCGCGCCGTCAGTGTTCATATGTATTGACACTTAACCGGTATAGTGATTCGATCGCACTGGCTAGTCGCACGGGCCGGTCGCACGGGCCTGATCGCTTTGACATGATCGCACGGGCCTGGGCCGCAGCCATCCGACGCCCGCTGAAGTTCCCAGAGGAGATCTTTCCGCATGCGCAGAAATGCTGCCAAGATCGTCACTGATGGGCGGGCGGTCAACTGGCTGGGGGTGAACTTCTGGTCCCGCACCGGCGGCCCGCTAATGTGGCGGCACTATGACGGGCAGACAGTCCTCGGGGAACTGCGGGTCCTGCGGGAGCACGGTCTCACCGTGACCCGGTCTTTCTTCTACTGGCCCGACTTCATGCCCGAGCCGGACCGGATCGATGAGGAGATGGCGGCCAGGTTCGCTGACTTTCTCGACCGACATGCCGAAATGGGCATGTACACGGTGCCCACCTTCGTGGTCGGCCACATGTCCGGCGAGAACTGGGATCCGTCCTGGCGCCTCGGGCGCGACTTGTACAGCGACGTCTGGATGGTGGCCAGGCAGGCATGGTTCGCCGGCGAGATGGTGCGCCGGTTCGGCGCGCACCAGGCGGTCTGCGGCTGGCTGATCTCCAACGAGATGCCGATCTACGGCGGTGAGGCGCCTCGCGAGACCGTCGCGGCGTGGGCGCAGATCATGGTGGACGCGGTCCGCGCCGCGGGCGGCAGCCAGCCCGTTTCTCTCGGCGACGGCGCCTGGGGGATCGAGATCAGCGGGAAGGACACCGGCTTCTCGGTCGCCGACAGCGCACGGCTGTGTGACTTCATCGGCCCGCACGTGTACCCCGTGGGCACTGACCAGGTCCGGCAGCACTACGCCGCGGCCTGGGCCTGCGAGCTCGCCACGACCTTCGGCCGCCCGGTGATCCTGGAGGAGTTCGGGGTCAGCTCCGACTTCGCCTCCGGCGAGAACGCGGCCAGCTACTACCGCCAGGTCCTGCACAACAGCCTGCTGGCCGGCGCGACCGGCTGGCTGGCCTGGTGCAATTCCGACTACGACGACCTGATCGACCAGGATCCCTACCGGCATCACGCCTTCGAGCTGCATTTCGGCCTGACCGACTCACGTGGCGTGCCCAAGCCGCAACTGGCCGAGATGAAGGCCTTCGCCGCCATCCTGGCCGCGGCCGACATCGGCCATTGCGAGCGAGCCGACTCCGACACGGCCCTGATCGTTCCGGCCCACCTGGACACCAGCTACCCGTTCACCAGCCCCCGCGACCGCCGCTACCTGGCGCAGACGCTGCACCAGGCCTATGTCTCCGCCCGGCTCGCCGACCTGGCCCCCGCGCTCACCAGGGAGAGCGCCGGCGTGACGGATGGCGCGCGGCTCTACCTCCTGCCCTCGGCCAAGCAGTTGCTCAGCCCGACGTGCTACGACCTGGAGCGGCTCGCCGCCGACGGCGCCACCGTGTACGCGTCCTACTCGGCGGGGGACAACGACGACCACCCGGGGCCCTGGTCCTCCCGTCTCAACGCCATGTTCGGGATCCAGCACGAGCTGCGCAACGGCCTGGTGGACCCGATCACCGGCGACCAGGTGACGTTCACCTTCACCCGCGACTTCGGCACGATCACCGCCGGGGCGCGGCTGACCTTCAGCGTCGCGGGCACCCAGTACGGCCGGGCCTACCTGCCGGTGCGGCCCGACGGTGCCGAGGTCATCGCCGTGGACTCCCGCGGCAAGCCCGCGCTTCTGCTCCGGGCCGCCGGCGCCGGCTCGCTGGTGCTGTGCACCTATCCCATCGAGCACATGGCCGCCGCCACCCCGGGGGTCAACCCGGAGGCAACCAGCGTCCTGTACGACGCGCTCGCCGTGCACGCCGGGGTGAGCAGGCTGGTCACTATCGAGGATCCCCGGGTCGCCGCCGACATCCTGGTCCATCAGGACGGCACCCGCTTCGCCTGGCTGGTGAGCCAGGCGGCCGAGCCTGTAGCGGTCAAGCCGCAGCTCGCCGCCGGGCTCCGGCTCTGCGCACTCGACGGCGACGCGGCCAATGGAGAGGTCACTCTGGTTCCGTTCGGTATCGGTGTTTTCCGTCTCGCAGACGGGAAGGAGAGCGTTGGCGGGCCGTGAGGCCCGCTAAAGTGTGTCCCGCGGATCTTCGGCCTGCTGCAGGGTGTTTGCTGCACAGTCGCCGGAGGACGGCCGCTCGCGACGGCCAAGAT
>DATGVY010000367.1:0-3123 GCA_035299845.1 Streptosporangiaceae bacterium | reverse complement strand
GTACTGGGCTGCACCGAGTACGAACTGGCGGCCCAGGCCATCGCCGCCGCCCTGCCCGGGGTCAGCCTGCACGGCTCGGCCAGCGCCGTTGCCGCACAGGCCCTGCGCAGGGCCCTCGCAGCCGCCGACCACGATCGGCTTGAGCCCGGCCATGGCCACGCCGAGCCCGTCCCCAGCCAGCTCGAGGCCGGGCCAGCCAAAGCAGCGCTGAGGGTGCTCCTCAGCGGCAGGCCCGGCGACCTCCCGCCGGCCGCCTTCCGCTACCGGGAGGGACGCTCGCTAGAAGCAAGGTCGGCGTCCGTCCGCGCCTAAGCGGACGGCTCCCCGGTCCAGCGCCAGCGCACCCTGCACGGCACGCGCGGCACTGCCTGGCAAAGCATTTCCCCTGTGCGGCACCGCGCGGCACTGCCCGGCAAGCACTTCCCCTGCGCGGCACGCGCGGCACTGCCCGGCGAGCACTTCCCCTGACCAGCCTCACGCCAGCGCGGAGGCGGTTATGCCTGTCGCCGCACGCCATGCCGCAGCTTCGGCCGGACTGTCTCCAGCGGTGCCTCAAGAGAGGTGCTGCGAAGCAGTTGTGATACTCGCTGCGGCGAGACGCGGAGCACGACTGCGATGTCTCGCCCGGACAGGCCCTTCCTTTTTAGCTCACGGGCAATCTCGCGGTGTTTTATGGCTGCGGCGCGCTGAGCCCTATCCGCGGCGGCAACTGCTTCGCGCGTGCTCTTGGCCTTCATCTCCAGGTCCTCGCCGATATCCGGGATGATCTGTATGTCGAAGGACTCAGGGGGTTCCCCGGTCTCTAGCGCAAGGTAGTCGCGGACCATCTTTTCAGCGCCGTGAAGCGTGCGCGATTGGGTAGCGCCAAGGCGGTCGATATGCAGTTCCCAGCCGTGCGCCCAGGGCTTGGCCCGGACTGTGTAGGTGATCACTGCAGCCACCCTTCCGGCAAGCACTCCATGCGCCTGATCGTGTCGCCGACAACTCCCGGGGAGATGTGCCGGGGTCTCGGGATGTTCGCCGTGTGCTTTCCGCACGGCAAGTCCACTTCACATGTGGGCCCCGGCCTGGATTACTAGTGCACCCGTGCTCATCGAGCGCACGCTTTACATCCCGGAGCTTCATCCCCTTGGACATAAGGTAGATCTAGCCCCCCTTGATGTCAACGGGTGGTTATCTGAGCTGGGTATCTGAGCTGGACCGCCTCGGCGCTCCGTCCGCGCCTTTTGACGTCCTTTACGCAGTGCGGATCTCCCGGCGGCTGCCTCCGCTACCAGGAGGGACGCTTCCTGGTCCGGCCGCCGGCACCGCCGCCGGACCCGGCGGCCGCCGTGCTACTGGGAGGGGCGCTTCCTGGTTCTGCGGCCGGACCCGGCACCGCGACCGGAGATGCGACCGCGACCGGAGCCGGCGGGCGCCGGCCTTTCCGCCGCGGGGTCGGCGTCCGCCTGGGCGTAGCTGGCCGCGACCTGGTCCGGCGTCATCGGCATCCGCGCGGCCGAGGGCGGCACGCCAGCGTCCATGATGTCGCGGAGCAGCAGGGCCATGGAGTACGCCGGATCGGACGCGACCGCCCGGTCGAGGGCGATATTGGCGAGCGCGCCGTCTCCTGCCTGCCACGCGGTGAACGCCAGCAAGGAAGCGGGCGCCGGCACGAACTGGGAGCAGGCGCGCCGCACCACGTCAGTCCAGAGCCGCAGATGCGCCTCCTGGTGCTCCGGGTCCATCCGGGCCCAGGCGTCGTCGCGCACCGGCAACTGGGCAAGAACCACCGACAGCCAGGCCATCGTGTCGTCGTCGATGATCCGCCCGCTGCCGCGGTACGTCTGGATCGCCTCGATCACGGCCCGCCGACCCTCCTGCACCAAGAGCCGCGAGCGGTCACCCGGCCATGGCCCGGCTGTCTCGCCGACCAGGTTGCCGGCCCGCTGCCGGGCGCACCGCGTCGCACGGTTCATGGAGTCCGCCGCCGGGCCGCTGACCGGGGCAAGCGTCCGGGCCAGGGCCGCGCGGTCCGGATAGGCCGCCATCCCGGCCACGATCATGGCGGCCGCCGCCGGATGGGCGCTGAGGTCGAACCGCACGCCCTCGGCCGGGCAGCACGCCGGATTGTGACAGATGTAGGACCAATAGCGTCCGCTCTCGACCCGCATCAGCTCGCGCGGCCGCAGCCCAGCCTCGCGCAGCCCGGCTGCGAGCAGGTCGGCAACCGGGGTGACCAGCCGTCCCGGACCGTAGCCGATCCCGATCACCGTGGTGAGCTTGCGCCGGTCGAGCACGGCTAGCGAGTGCGCCGCGATGTGGGCGGCCTTGTCCACATCCGGCGGGTCGGGAAGGTCGTAGCGGAATGCCAGCTCGATGCGGTCCCGCGGGCGGCCAGCGCCGATCACGACCAGGCTGTTGGCCGGATGGAACCCGAGCAGATGGGGCACGATGGCGAGCACGTCGGCCGGGGAACTGATCCGGACCCTGGAGTGGCTGGTGGGCGGGGCTGAGCCGCCGGTGGATTCTGTGTCTTCCATGAATCCAGGCTCGCGTTGTAGGACGTGATCAACCAGCAGAGAATTACGTTCTGTGGATAAGTAGGTACTTATCGTTATTTCGTCCACAGCTGGAAAGTCGGTCTTGACATCAGACTTCAGTTCTGAAGTGGCATCATTTCCCGGGCGAAGTCCTCCACGAACCGGTCAAGAGATGCGGGTGTCCCAGCAGGCCGGATGACGAACTTGCTGATGCCCGCGGCCACATACGCCTCGATCAGCTTGCGGGCATCGCCCCAGCCGGTGGCGACGAGCGTGGCCGGGTCGGCGTCCGGCCGCCGCAGGCGGACCGCCTCGATCAGCCCGGCCGGGATGCCGTCGATCGCCACCGCCAGGCTCATCCCGAAATGGTCGGGCTCGACCTCCCGCCCGGCCGCCGCGGCGGCCTCCTGGATAGCCTCACGTCCCGCGGCGGCCTCCTCCGGCGTGAGCAGGCTGGCCAGCCACCCATCGCCGAGCCGTCCGGTGCGCCGGAGCGCGCCGGGGGCGCTGCCGCCCAGCCAGATGTCGAGCGGCTTGGCCGGCCGCGGGCCGATGCTCGCGCCCTCAACCACGAAGAACTCGCCGCGGAACGACACGCTCT
>DATGVY010000366.1:0-2547 GCA_035299845.1 Streptosporangiaceae bacterium | reverse complement strand
GGCTCACCCGGCCCGCCAGGTGCGGTGCCGCCGCGGCGCACCTGGCGATGTTCCGCTCCGCCCACTGCCGCGCCAGCGGGTCGGCCTCCACCGCGTGCACCCGGGCCCGCGGCACTTCCTGCGCGATGGCCAGCGCGATGGCGGCCGAGCCGGTACCGAGATCGGCGACCAGCGGCTCGGCGACGTCCATCTCCGTGAGCCGGTCGATCGCCCAGCCGGTCATCACCTCGGTCTCCTGGCGCGGCACGAAGACGCCAGGCCCCACCTCGAGATCCAGGTACCGGAAATACGCATGCCCGGTGATGTGCTGCAGCGGCTCGCGCGCCTCGCGCCTGGCGACTTCGTCCCAGAACCGCGGATCGAACGAGGCGTCCGGCACCGTGGCCAGCGCGCCGCGGGTCACGCAGTGCACGTGCGCGGCGATCAGCTCGGCGTCGGTGCGCGGCGACTCGACGCCGACCTCAGCCAGCCGGGCAGTCGCGACGGCGATCTCGTCGAGCAGCAGGCTCATCGCGCCGGGCCGGGCAACCGCAACCGGGCAGCCGGGCCGGGCGAGCTGGGCGGGCGCACCTTGCCGTTAGGCAGCATCGGGGCCGGCCATCTTCTCTGCCCGGTCCGCCGTGATCAGCGCACTGATCACGGCGTCCAGGTCACCGTCGATGACCTGGTGCAGGTTGTAGGCCTTGTAGCCGACCCGGTGATCGGAGATGCGGTTTTCCGGGAAGTTGTAAGTGCGGATCCGCTGGGAGCGGTCCACGGTCCGGACCTGGCTGCGGCGCTCGGCCGCCGCCTGGGCATCCGCCTCCTCCTGCGCCTGGGCCAGTAGCCTCGCCCGCAGGATGCGCAGCGCCTGCTCCTTGTTCTGCAGCTGGCTCTTCTCGTTCTGGCAGGAGACCACGATCCCGGTGGGCAGGTGGGTGATCCGCACGGCGGAGTCCGTGGTGTTGACGCTCTGGCCGCCGGGGCCGGACGAGCGGAACACGTCCACCCGCAGGTCATTGGGGTCGATCGTCACCTCGACCGGGTCGGCCTCCAGCATGACGAGGACCCCGGCGGCCGAGGTGTGGATGCGCCCCTGTGACTCGGTCACCGGCACCCGCTGCACCCGGTGCACGCCGCCTTCGTACTTCAGCCTGGCCCAGGCGCCGGTCCCGGCCGACCCGCGGCCGCCGGATTTCACCGCGACGGTGACGTCCTTGTAGCCGCCCAGGCCCGTCACCGTGGCGTCGAGGATCTCGGTCTTCCAGCCCTGCCGCTCGGCGTAGCGCAGGTACATGCGCAGCAGATCCCCGGCGAACAGGGCGGATTCCTCTCCCCCTTCGCCGGCCTTGACCTCCAGGATGATGTCCTTCGCGTCGTTGCTGTCCCGCGGCACGAGCAGTTGCTGCAGCTGCTCCTCAAGCTCGGCGCGACGGCGGCCGAGCTGCTCGGCCTCGGCGGCGAAGGATGCGTCCTCCTCGCCGAGTTCCAGAGCTGCCGCCTCGTCGGCGGAGATCTGCTGCCACTCCTGGTAGGCGTGCACGACCGAGCCAAGCTCGCCGTACCGCCGGCCGAGTGCCCTGGCCCGGTCCGGGTCAGCATGCACCGCCGCGTCCGAGAGCTCGCGCTCCAGCGCAGCATGTTCGCTCGCAAGCTCCGCAAGCCGCTCGAACACCGCGTTCCTTCCCAGACGCCCCGCGCAGCGCCCGCCAGCCGGGCTAGCCGGGCCAGCCGGGCGGACCTGAGCGAGGCCAGCGTGATGGTGGTTCAGTACTCCCGCGCCATGGCGGGCAAACCCGGACCACTCCTCGATGGGCGGCCTGGGCGGGCCTACTTGCCTGCCTTGTCAGCCTGGCCGGACTGGCCAGCCGCGGGCTTCTTGCCGAACCGCCGCTCGAACCTGGCGACGCGGCCGCCGGTGTCCATGATCTTCTGCTTGCCCGTGTAAAACGGGTGGCAGTTCGAGCAGATATCGGCGTGGATCACGCCATTCTTGGCCGTGCTCCGCGTGGTAAAGGTGCTCCCGCAGGTGCAGGTCACCGTGGTCACCACGTAATCGGGGTGAATATCAGGCTTCACTTTCAGACTCCTGGTTCTGGCAGTCGCCGGGTCGCCTCGGGAACGCATGCGCTCCCGGGCGTGAACCGGTACCGCGTTATTTCGGCTTACCAGTGTGCCAGACCATGTAACAGCCGGGCCCGCCTGGTGATTCCCGATTCGCAGCGCCCTGCGGGCAGGCCACAGGGGCCGCCGCCCGGCCGCCTTCGGCACCGGGCGTTACGAGCCGGTCGTTGTCTTCTGCACGTGCAGCAGGAACTCGGCGTTGCTCTTCGTCTCCCGCATCCGCTCCATCAGCACCTCCAGAGCCTGCTGGGGCTCCAGCGCGTGCAGCACCCTGCGCAGCTGCCAGACGATCTTGAGTTCCTCCGCCGTCATCAGCAGCTCTTCCTTGCGGGTGCTCGATGCGTCGACATCGACAGCAGGGAAGATCCGCTTGTCAGCAAGCTCCCTGCGCAGCCGCAGCTCCATGTTGCCGGTGCCCTTGAACTCCTCGAAGATGACCTCGTC
>DATGVY010000365.1:0-12488 GCA_035299845.1 Streptosporangiaceae bacterium | reverse complement strand
CGGCCGCCAGGCAGCGGGCCGGCCAGAAGGAGCTCGGCAGGCTGGAACGCCAGCTCGCGGCGGCAACCCGGCAGGAGGCGGAACTCACCGCCGCGCTGGCCGCCAGCGCCAGCGACTACGCCGCGCTGATCGATCTCGGGGCGCAGCTGCGCGCGGTACAGGCCGAGAAGGACACTATCGAGGAGCGCTGGCTCGAGCTGGCAGCGGAACTCGCCGGCTGACCGGTTCCGGCACCCGGCGGGGTCGGCTAGCGGAGGTCGGCCCGGCGGAAGGCGCGAGCGATCGCCAGGTAGCCGGCCGCATTCGGGTGCTGATTCGGGCCGCGCGGGGACGGCGCGCATGCCCACGTCCAGGAGCAGATCAGCGCGACATTGCGCGGCAGCATGCCCAGGGCCGGCCGGGCGAGGACGCTGGTGAAGTCCCCGGTGCGGAACGCGCCGGCCACGTCGGCAACCCGGGCCCCGGCCGCGGTGTAGGCGCGGGCCAGCAGGTGGTTGTAGCCGGCCCCCAGCACCTCGCTGAGCCGCGCCAGGGCCCGGCCGATCATGCCGTTCCGCCATTCCGAGAGCTCGGGCACGTAATAGTTCATGCCGATAATGCGGACCTTGCCGCCGCCGGCGGCGCGGAGCGTCCGCAGGATCCTCGCCAGGTTCCCGACCGCGCCAGGGATCGTGGACTCGAGGCAGCCGGCGACCTTGCTCGGGCTGGGATGGGCAATGCAGGAATTCGGGTCATTGGCGCCGACATCGATCGTGATCAGCGAAACCCGGCCGCGGTGCGCCCGCAAGAACGCCGCGGCCGCCGCAAGCTGTGATCCGCCGTGGTAAGCGCAGATTCCGCCATGGATCATGGTGGTAGTTGTCTCGCCGGAGCAGCCGAGCTTGACGAGCCGCAGGCCCGGCGCGCCGGGACGCAGCATCGCGTAAAGCTGGTCGGGGTAGCCCAGGCTGGTCGGAACGCTGGCGCCGGCCGGATCCGGCTGGACTCCCTGCGACAGCGAGTCACCGAGGGACAGGTAGTAACTGGTCACCGGCCTGAGGCGCGGGTGATGCGGGCTCGCGGTACCAGCGGGCCCGCCCGTTCCGGCTGCCACCGCAGCCACCGCGCCGGCGGCCGCCAGGGCGGCGGTGATCAGGATGGTTACGGCGCGGCGCATCCGCCCCCCGCCCGGTTCCCTTGATCGGGTGCCGGCTGCCGCGATCCGGTGCCTGTCCGCCTCATCCGGGATCGGTTGCGTGGTCAGCGTCAAACGGGGCGAGCATGACCCGCAGCAGCCCGGCAAGCTCCCGCTGCTGCGCGGCAGTGAGCCCGGTGAGCAGCTGCCGCTCGCGCTGCAGCAGGTCGGCGAGCGCGGCGTCGGCCGCCGCCCGGCCGCGCGCGGTCAGCGTGACAAGCACGCCGCGCCTGTCTTGCGGGGCAGGATGCCGGCGCACGAGCCCCGCGGCGGCCAGCCGGTCGATCCTGTTGGTCATGGTGCCCGAGGTGACGAGAGTGGCCCGCAGCAGCGCTCCGGGGCTGAGCTGGTAGGGCGGGCCCTGCCGGCGCAGCGCGGACAGGACGTCGAACCCCCAGATCTCCAGCCGATGTGCGGCGAACGCCGCCCTGCGGGCCCGGTCGATGTGCCTGGCCAGCCGCGAGACCCGGCTCAGCACCTGAAGCGGCTCGATGTCGAGGTCGGGCCGCTCCGCCCGCCAGCTAGCCACCAGGTCATCTACCTCGTCATGCAGCGGCGGGCGGACAGCGCTGCCGTGCTGCTCGGTCATGGCCGGAAGCATATCTCTTGACATCAAGAATTCACTCTAGTACACCGGATAACGGATATCTCGACATCAAGGAATAGGGAGAGCGGGTCTTCGTCGTGGCGACGCGCCGCTATCGGGGCGGCTACCTGCCCTTGTCCTTGAACCTCCTGGTGATCTCGGCGGAGATCTGCGGCTTGGGCTCGAGCTTGGACAGCCCGTTCCAGGCCATATTGACCAGGTGCGCGGCGACCTCCTCAAGCTTGGGCTTGCGCGCGTCCAGCCACCACTGGCCGGTGAAGGCCACCATGCCGACCAGCATCTGGGCGTACATCGGGGCGTGCTTGGGGTCATAGCCCCTGGCCTTAAGGACGTCGCCGAGAATGTATTCGACCTGGCTGGCGATATCGCTGATCAGGCTGCCGAACGTGCCAGATCCTGATCCGGGTGGTGAATCGCGCACCAGGATGCGGAAACCGTCCGTATTCTCCTCGATGTACTTGAGCAGCGCGATTGCGGCGGCCTCAAATTTCTCCCTGGTGTCCTCGCCCTCCAGGAGCCTGGTCGCCATGGTGAGAAAGCGGTCCACCTCCCGGTCCACGACGACGGCGTACAGCCCTTCCTTCCCGCCGAAGTGCTCGTACACCACGGGCTTGGAGACGCCTGCCTGGGCGGCGATCTCCTCGATGGAGGTGCCGTCCAGGCCACGCTCGGCAAATAGCCTGCGGCCGATGTCGAGCAGCTGTTGTCTGCGTTCCTTGCCGGTCATTCTTTTCCGGTTAGGCGAAGCGGGCTGGCTTGTCACTTCTCCATCATGGCGACCTGACGGTAACTCAGCCAATCGCGCGGGTCGGCTGGCCGCCCCGGCGCGTGGTCATCGAGCCCAGCTTCCTGGCGCTGCCGGTCTGCTTGCCAGACAGCCGCTCCTCATCGGGCCAGCGGACGTCGTAGGCCCAGCCGGCCTTCTCGGCCAGCCAGATGGCGCGCGCCGCGATGTCGACCTGCCCCTTCAGCACGCCGTGCCGCGCGCAGGTGGGATCAGCATGGTGCAGGTTGTGCCAGGACTCGCCGAAGGACAGGATGGCCAGCCAGGACACGTTCCTTGACTTGTCCCTGACCTCGAACTCCTCCTTGCCGAAGGTGTGGCAGATCGAGTTGATGGACCAGGTCACGTGGTGCAGGAACGCGACCCTGATCAGGCTGGCCCAGAAGAAGGCGGTAACCGCGCCCGGCCATGACATCGACCACAGCCCGCCGATCAGCGCTGGTGCCAGCAGGGAGGCCGCCACCAGCGAGGGAAACCACCGGGAGATGCTGGAGATATCGGAGTCGGCGAGCCAGTCGGGGCAGAACTTCTGCTCCGACGTCACCTCACCGTCGAACAGCCAGCCGACATGGGCGAAGGCCAGGCCCTTGCTGAGTGCCTTCCAGTCGTTGCCGAAGCGCCACGGCGAGTGCGGGTCGCCCTCCTTGTCGCTGTACTTGTGGTGCCTGCGGTGGTCGGCGACCCAGGTGATCACCGGCCCCTCGATGGCGAGGGACCCGGCGACCGCGAGCGCGATCTTGAACCCGCGGACCGCCTTGAACGACCCGTGGGTGAAGTAGCGGTGCAGACCCATGCTGACCCCGAGCCCGGAGACCAGGTAGAAGGCGATGGCGATCACCGCGTCGTGCCAGCCCAGGCCCCAGCCCCAGGCCAGCGGCACGGCGGCGACGAGGGCCAGGAACGGGACGGCGACGAAGACGGCGACCAGGATCCGCTCGAAGGTGCTGCTTGGCTCGGGATTGATGTCCGGGCGCGGGCCCGGGCCGGGTGCTGGTGGCGTGCGCAGGTCGCCGGGCCGCGGTGCGGCGCGATCGGTTGTGGCTGTCATTGGCGTTCCTCGCTTGGCTGGAGTTCACCGGTCAGTGGGGAAGCGCCTTCGCATACACCAGGGTCCAGGGCTGATGCAAATACGCTTACGTAACCGTAGGCTACGATACCGTAGGTTGCGCAAGGGAAATGACGGAATCTTTGCCGGATTGTCGGCAAGATCACTCCTGCAGGACACCGTCGCGCAGGCCAGGGCCCTGCAGCCAGACACCAAATCGGCCTGGCATCGCTACGGGCCCGGGTGGCAGGGGCGCAACGACGGTCAAGGTGACGTTGGCCCAGACAGGACGCTTACGGAGCGGTGGGGGCAAGCTGACAAAACGGGTAGTTCCGGCGCCTGGACTCGAACCAGGACAAACAGGATTCAAAGTCCTGTGGGCTGCCAATTACCCTACGCCGGACCGCCGTGTCCGCCTGAACTGCCGGACAGGGTCGCGCCACCACGATACCGAGTGAGTGGCGGGAGTTCCCTGCGCAACCCAGTCAGTATCCGGCCTCTGCCGGCACTCGTCGGGCGCATCCTCAGCCGGGCGGCTCACGGTCGTGGCGCCGCTCGCCATGGCGGCGGCTGCCCACCCTTCGATTCTCCCGTACAGGTCAGCGCTGCGCCGCACTTCGATGCGCAGGCACCCGTGATAGCCCGCACCGGTGCCGGCGCGCCGCGGCGGTCAGCGGGGCGCGTGATTGCCCGTCTCGGGGTGAGCCACCCAGCCTGGCGGTATCCTGCGGGAGTCCGGAACGTGAATCGGCGGGGGAGCCTTCTAGCCTTGTGCCTGCACCGATACCGAGGAGCCCAGTGAGCGCGAGCGGTCCGGCCGCCGTCATCATCCTGGCCGCTGGTGAGGGCACGCGGATGAAGACAAGCACTCCGAAGACGCTGCACATGGTGTGCGGCCGGACCATGCTTGGCCACGTGGTGGCAACGGCACGCGAGCTTGCGCCGGAGCGTCTGATCGTCGTGGCGGGTCACGGCCGCGGGCAGGTTGCCGCCGAGGTCGCCAGGCACGCGCCCGATGCGACCGTTGTGGTCCAGGAGCGCCGGGGCGGGACCGGGCACGCGGTACGCACGGTGCTCGAGTCGGCCGGCCGTATCCACGGCACGATCGTGGTCACCTACGCGGACACGCCGCTGCTGCGCTCGCAGACGCTGGCCGAGCTTGTCCGGGCGCACGAGGCCGACGGTGCCGCGGTCACCGTGCTCACCGCGGTCGCGGACGATCCGGCCGGCTACGGCCGGATCGTCCGCGACTCATCCGGTGGCTTCACCGGGATCGTGGAGGACTCGGACGCCACCGCCGGGCAGCGGGCCATCAGGGAGATCAACTCCGGGGTCTACGCCTTCACCGGCGATCTGCTCGCCGACGCGGTCAAGCGGGTGCCGACCGACAATGCCAAGGGCGAGGAATACCTCACCGACGCGGTCGGCATCCTGCGGGGCGACGGTTACCCGGTAGCCTCCGTTCGATGTCCTGACTGCGACGAAGTCCTTGGCGTGAACGATCAGGCGCAGCTGGCCTGGGCGCGGCGGGTGATGAACGAGCGGGTGCTCGCGCGGTGGATGCAGGCCGGAGTGATCATCCACGATCCCGGGTCGACTTGGATCGACGTCGGGGTGCGCCTGGAAGACGTCGGGGTGCGTCTGGAGCAGGACACCGAAATCGGGCCGGGCACCCAGCTAGAGGGCGGCACGGTCGTATCCGCCGGGGCCAGGATCGGCCCCGGATGCCTGCTCCGTGACACCAGGGTCGCGGCCCGCGCCACGATCATTCAGTCGTTCTGCGAGTCGGCCGTCGTCGGGCCTGGCGCCAGCGTCGGGCCGTTTGCCCACCTGGCTCCGGGTATGACCGTGGTGGCGGGAGAGCAGGTGACGGCCGGCAGCGGCGCCGCCGGCAGCGGCACCGTCCGCAGCGGCATCGTCGGCAGCGGCGAGCCCCGAACCGGGGCCGGGCCGCCGCAACATGAAGGAGCGCAGGACGAGTGATGGGCATCACGGCTACCGGCGAGAAGAAGCTGCTGCTCTTCTCCGGCCGGGCATTCCCCGGCCTGACCAACGAGATAGCCGGCTGCCTCGGCATCGAGCCGACGCCGACCAGGCTGTACGACTTTGCCAATGGCGAGATCTTCGTGCGGTTCCTTGAGTCGGTCCGGGGCTGCGACGCGTTCGTGCTGCAGAGCCACACCGCGCCGATCAACCAGTGGATCATGGAGCACCTGATCATGGTGGACGCGCTCAAGCGGGCGTCAGCCAAGCGCATCACGGTGGTCGCTCCGTTCTTCGGCTACGCGCGCCAGGACAAGAAGAGCCGCGGCAGGGAACCGATCTCGGCCCGGCTGATGGCCGACCTGTTCGCCACCGCCGGGGCGGACCGGCTGATGGCCGTCGACCTGCATACCGCGCAGATCCAGGGATTCTTCGACGGCCCCGTCGATCATCTCTTCGCGCTCCCGATCCTGGCCTCGTATATCGAGGGCCGGCTCGACCTGTCGGAGGTCACGGTGGTAGCGCCGGATGCCGGCCGGGTCAGGGTCTGCGAGCGGTGGACCGACCGGCTCGGCTGCCCGCTGGCGATCATCCACAAGCGGCGCGATACCGACGTGGCCAATAAGGTGCGGATCCTTGAGGTGGTCGGCGACGTGGCCGGGCGCACCTGCATCCTGGTCGACGACATGATCGACACCGGGGCGACGATAGTGAATGCGGCCGACGCGCTGTTCGAGCAGGGGGCTGCCCAGGTCATCGTGACTGCGACGCACGGGGTGCTGTCCGGGTCCGCGGTGGACGGCCTGAAGAATTCCAGGATCAGCGAGGTGATCGTCACCAACACGCTGCCGATCCAGGAAGACAAGCGGTTCGACAAGCTCACCGTGCTCTCCATCGCGCCGCTGATCGCGCGGGCGATCAACGAGGTCTTCAGCGACGGATCGGTGACCAGCCTGTTCGACGGCCAGAGCTGAGCCTGCCCGGACGCGCAGGCGCCGCGGTCGGCTAGACTGCGCAGGAATTTTCCTTATCGCTGAGGAGTCCCGCCGTGCCCGAGGTACGTATCGCCGCCGAGCCGCGGCACGAATTCGGCAAGGGCGCTGCCCGCCAGGTCCGGCGCAGCGGCCGGGTGCCCGCCGTGCTGTACGGCCACGGTACGGACCCGCGGCATGTCAGCCTGCCCGGCCACGACGTGCTGCTGGCGCTGCGGACCCCCAACGTGCTGATCCGGCTTGAGGGCCTGCCTGGCGGCAATGAGCTTGCGCTGCCCAAGGCCATCCAGCGCGATCCGATCAGGGGCTCCGTCGAGCACGTCGACCTGATCCTGGTCAGGCGGGGCGAGAAGGTGACCGTCGACGTGCCCGTGCAGGTGACTGGCGAGGTGGCACCGGACGGGCTGCTGGACCAGCAGCTGGTCCAGATCGCCGTGGAGGCGGAGGCCACCAACATCCCGTCCGGGATCGAGGTAGACGTCGAGGGCATGATGGTCGGCGCATCGGTGCACGCCGGCGATCTGTCGCTGCCGGCCGGCTCGACGCTGGCCGTCGACGCAGAACTGCTCGTGCTGCACGTGATCGCGGCCCCGACCGCCGAGCAGATGGAGGCCGGGCTCGGTATCGAGGCCGAGGAGGGCGCTGCGGCGGCCGAGGGCGAGCCGGCCCCGGTGCCGGACGCCGGGCCGGATGCAGCCGCTGCCGAGGAGACCGGCTGACCCGGCTTCCTCCTCCCGGGGGGCCGGCCGGGACAGCCCGGCCTGCGGCGGGCCCGGCCGGGTGCGGCCGGGGCCTGCGGCGGGCCCGGCCTGAGGGTGGCACCGCATGGCAGATGAGCGCTGGCTGATCGCGGGGCTCGGCAACCCTGGCCCCCGGTACGCGGGCAACCGGCACAACGCCGGGTACCTGGTGGCGGACCTGCTCGCCGCCAGGATGGGCGTGCGCTTCAAGCGGGACTCCTCGGGCGCGGCGGTTGCCGTCGGCTGGCTGGCCGGCCTGCCGGTCACCCTCGGGAAGCCGCTGTCGTACATGAACCTTTCCGGACGGCCAGTCGCCGCGCTCCGGAGCTTCTACAAGATCCCGGCGCAGCGGGTGCTCGTCGTGCACGACGAGCTCGACATCCCCTTCGGCGTGATCAGGCTGAAACTGGGTGGCGGAGATAACGGGCATAACGGGCTGCGGTCGGTGACGGCGGCCCTGGCCACGCGGGACTATTACCGCGCTCGCCTCGGCATCGGCCGCCCGCCCGGCCGGATGGACCCGGCAGATTTCGTCCTGCGTGACTTCTCCGCTGCGGAGCGCAAGCAGCTGCCCGGGCTGATCGACCGGTGCGCAGATGCCGTGCAGACGCTGCTGGCCCGGGGCCTGGCGGCGGCCCAGAACGAATTTCATCAGGATATTTCACCAGGGGATTTATCCCGGTTTCCCCGGTGAGTACTGGGTTTCCCGTGGTCAGGCGGCTGAAGGCCGCGCTAAGACGGGTGTAACTCTGCGTTAACTAGCCCTATGATGCTCAGATCACTCGGAAAGGTGTCAACCACCGCATTTGGCTAGGCGTCTCTCCTATGCGGACAAGGTGAACGGACGGCAAAACGTTGGCGTCCAGGCAGCGGCGGGGAAGGATCGGGTGCGAGAGTGTCAGGTCAGACAGCCGTCACGGGTGGCCGGCGGGCTGACAAGGTAGTTGCGCGGCTGGCCGCGCAGAACCCTGCGGTCTGGACCAGCGGCTACCTGCGTCAGGTGGTCATCGCCGACGGGCTCTGCGCGGTCGTGAGCGGCATGCTGGCACTCAAGCTGCGGTTTGCGGGGGGCGCCGCCACGCCGGGAAAGTACTTCGCGCTGAGCATGAGCCTGCCGCTGATCTGGCTGTGCATCGTCGCCCTTGCTGGCGGGTATGACTCCCGCTTCATCGGAGTCGGCACCGATGAGTTCCGCCGGGTCCTGAACGCCGGGGTGTCGCTGACGGCGGCCGTGGCCATCCTGGCGTACGCGACGAAGACCGACATTGCCCGCGGTTACGTGGTCATCGCGCTGCCGTCCCTCACGCTGTTCAACCTGATTGCCAGGTTCGTCCTGCGCAAGCGCCTGCACCGGATGCGCGGCATGGGGAGCTGCATGCGCCGGGTGATCGCCGTCGGCCACACGCCGGTGGTGGTTGACCTCGCGACCGAACTGTGCCGGGAGACGTACCACGGGCTTTCGGTCGTCGCGGCCTGCGTGGCCGGCCCTGAGGGTGACGATCATGAGGTGGCCGGGATTCCCGTCGTCAGCGGCCTGCGTAACGTGGCCAGGGTCGTGCAGCTCTACGACGCCGACACTGTCGCGGTGCTTGCCTGCCCGGAGATGAGCGGCGTGCGGCTGCGGGAGCTCGCCTGGGAGCTGGAGAAGACGGGCACCGATCTGTGCGTCGCCCCGGCCCTGCTGGACGTCGCCGGGCCGCGCACGACGATCAGGCCGGTGGCTGGACTGCCGCTGCTGCATGTCGACCACCCCGAGTTCACCGGCGCCAAGCAGGTCATCAAGGATGCGTTCGACAAGGTGGTCGGCGTCTCGGCGCTGGCGCTGCTGGCGCCGGTGTTCGTCGTCGTGGCCCTGGCCATCAGGCTCTCGGACGGCGGGCCTGCGCTGTTCCGGCAGACCAGGGTGGGCAGGGACGGCCGCGACTTCACCGTGTACAAGTTCCGCACGATGGTGCTTGACGCGGAGGATCGCAAGGCGCAGCTTGCCGTGAGCAACGAGAAAGACGGAGTGCTCTTCAAGATCCGCAACGATCCGCGGATCACCGCCGTCGGCGCCAGGCTCCGCCGCTGGTCGGTGGACGAGCTGCCGCAGCTGATCAACGTGGTGCGCGGGGACATGTCACTGGTCGGCCCACGGCCTGCGCTGCCCGATGAGGCGGCGAGATACGGGGATTATGTCCGGCGCCGGCTGGTCGTCAAGCCGGGCATTACCGGGCTGTGGCAGGTGAACGGCCGGTCGGATCTGTCCTGGGAGGAATCAGTCCGGCTCGATCTGCGCTACGTAGAGAACTGGTCGCTGGTCCTCGACCTGCAGATCCTGTGGAAGACCTGCTCGGCGGTATTCGGCGGGTCCGGCGCGTACTAGCCTGCCGCAGCGGGATAACCACGGGATGGAGCCTGCCTGATGATGTCCGACGACCGCCTCGCCCATGACCTGGCCGCTGAGGCGGGACGACTCCTGCTGGAGCTGCGCGCGGGCGGCGGTGAGCCGGACAGCCTGCGGAAGGCGGGCGACCGGCAGTCGCACGAATTCCTTGCCGCTAGGCTTGCCCGGCTGCGGCCGGCCGATGCCGTGCTCTCGGAGGAGGGCAGGGATGATGCCGCCCGGCTGACGGCCGACCGGGTCTGGATCGTTGATCCGCTGGACGGGACGCGTGAATTCGGTGAGGCCGGCCGGACCGACTGGGCAGTTCATGTCGCGCTGTGCGAACGCGGTGAGCTGACCGCGGGCGCGGTCGCGCTTCCGGCCCAGGGCAAGGTCCTCAGCACCGTGCAGCCGCCCGGGGCCGATGCCGCCGCGGGCGTACGCGCCGTCCCGGCCTTCGGCGCCGTCCCGGCCGCAGTCGTCCCGGCCGCGGCCGGCCCGCCGGCCGTCCCGGCCGATCTCCGCTTCGTGGTAAGCAGGACCCGTCCCCCGGACTTCATCAAGCTGCTGGCCAGCCAGGTCGGTGCCAGCTTGCTGCCGATGGGCTCGGCCGGGGCCAAGGCCGCCGCGGTGATCTGCGGCGAGGCCGACGCCTACATCCACAGCGGCGGGCAGTACGAGTGGGACTCAGCCGCGCCGGTCGCGGTGGCCAGGGCGGCGGGACTGCACGCCTCGCGAATTGATGGCTCGAAGCTGGCCTACAATCAAGAGCATCCCTCGCTGCCCGATATCCTGATCTGCCTGGCCTCGCTGGCCGGCCCGCTGCTCAGCGCGATCGGCTCCGCTGCGAGCGCCAGCGAGTGAGCCAGTACCGCCAGCTCAACCTAGCCAGCCGTTCCCGATAAGCCGGAGTATTTGCCGATGGCAGCGACGCGTTCTGACTACCTGCTCTCGCAGCTTGATGTCCTCGAGGCCGAGTCGATCCACGTGATGCGTGAGGTCGCGGCCGAGTTCGAGCGACCCGTGCTGCTGTTCTCCGGGGGCAAGGACTCCATCGTCATGCTGGCCCTGGCGGAACGGGCATTCGCCCCGGCGCGCATCCCGTTTCCCGTCATGCACATTGACACCGGGCACAATTTCCCCGGGGTGCTTGAGTTCAGGGACCGCCGCGCCGGCGAGCTCGGGATCCGCCTGATCGTGGCCTCAGTGCAGGACTCGATCGACGCCGGGAAGGTGGTCGAGGAGTCCGGCCGCTGGGCGAGCCGTAACCGGCTGCAGACCACCACCCTGCTGGACGGTATCGCCGAGCACCGGTTCGACGCGGTGTTCGGCGGCGCCCGGCGGGATGAGGAGAAGGCCAGGGCCAAGGAACGCGTTTTCTCGTTCCGTGACGAGTTCGGGCAGTGGGACCCCAAGAACCAGCGACCCGAGCTCTGGAACATCTACAACACCCGGATCCACCGGGGCGAGCATATCCGGGTGTTCCCGCTGTCGAACTGGACTGAGCTTGACGTGTGGCACTACATCGCCAGGGAGAGCCTGGAGATTCCCGCCATCTACTTCGCGCACCAGCGGGTCGTCTTCGAGCGAGACGGGATCCTGCTGGCCGACAACCCCTTCGTTATCAGGGCGGACGACGAGACTGCCTTCGAGGCGAGCGTCCGCTACCGCACCGTCGGCGACATGACCTGCACCGGTGCGGTGGCATCCACCGCGGTCACCATCGACGAGGTGATAGCCGAGATCGGCGCGACCCGGATCACCGAGCGCGGCCAGACCCGCGCGGACGACCGGGCCAGCGAGGCAGCGATGGAAGACCGCAAGCGGGAAGGGTATTTCTGATGACGGCGGCGCAGAGCGGAGCGGACAAGGCGCAGAGCGGAGCGGACAAGACACAGAGCGGAGCGGACAAGGCACAGCGCGGAGCGGGCACCGGACCGGCCGCGGCGGACCGGCACATGGACATCCTCCGGCTGGCCACGGCTGGCTCGGTGGACGACGGCAAGAGCACGCTGATCGGCCGCCTGCTCTACGACTCCAAGGCGATCTTCGAGGACCAGCTTGCCGCGGTGGAGCGCACCAGCCGAGAGCGCGGCGAGGACTACACCAACCTCGCGCTGCTGACCGACGGCCTGCGTGCCGAGCGGGAGCAGGGCATCACCATCGACGTCGCCTACCGCTACTTCGCCACGCCGCGGCGGAAGTTCATCATCGCTGACACGCCTGGCCACATCCAGTACACGCGGAACATGGTCACCGGGGCGTCCACCGCGGACCTCGCGGTGGTACTCGTCGATGCCCGCAACGGGCTGACCGAGCAGAGCAGGCGGCATGCCTTCCTGGCGACCCTGCTCCGGGTACCGCACCTGGTGCTCGCGGTGAACAAGATGGACCTCGTCGGCTATGACGCGTCGGTGTTCGAGCAGATAGCCGAGGAGTTCACCGCCTTCGCCGCAAAGCTCGAGATCGGCGACCTCACTTTCATTCCGATCTCGGCGCTGCACGGCGACAACGTGGTCCAGCGCTCGGCGACCATGCCGTGGTACGACGGGCCCTCGCTGCTGCATCACCTGGAGCACGTGCACATTGCCTCCGACCGGAACCTGATCGACGTCCGGTTCCCCGTGCAGTACGTCATCCGGCCGCATCAGGCCACCGACCCGGATCTGCACGACTACCGCGGCTATGCGGGCCAGGTCGCCGGGGGCGTGCTCAAGCCCGGCGACGAGATCATGCACCTGCCGTCCGGCCTTAGCACGACCATTGCGCGCATCGACACTGCGGCCGGCCCGGTGCCG
>DATGVY010000364.1:0-3547 GCA_035299845.1 Streptosporangiaceae bacterium | reverse complement strand
GGGCTGTAGTCCTCGCGGACCGTGCCCCACTGCCGCTCGCTGACATACGGCCCCCACCGGTACCAGTCACCAGCCTGGCGCAGGCCGTAGTCCAGCCGGCCGAAGCCGGCCACCCGATCGCGTTCCGCGCCCATCGGCAGCTCCTCGGTCCGGCCGCTGGCCACCCCCCGGCCTGCATTGGGCGTTAACTATAGGACAGCCCCGCGAAGGGCAAGCGCGATCCGCCGGGATGAGCCGGGGACGGCGCGGCAGAGGGAGCCTCATGACCGACGTGATCACCAGCGCGGCGAACCCGCTGATCAAGCGGGTGCGGCTACTTGCTGACCGGAGGCACCGGCGGCGTGAGGGCGCGTTCGTGGTCCGGGGTGTCCAGCCGGTCTGGCAGGCGGCCGAGGCAGGGGCAGAGATCGAGGTTCTGATCGTCGCGCCTGAGCTGCTGCGCGGACCTGCCGTCGAAATGGTGGCCGAGCAGGAGGCTCGCGGGGTCAGGGTGGCTCGGCTGTCAGCTGAGCTGTTCGGGCGGATGGGTGACCGGGACAGTCCTGCCGGGCTGGCTGCGATCGTCAGGAAGCGCGCGGCAGCGCTCGGCGAGCTCGTGGTGCGGCCGGACTCGGTGTTCGCCGCGCTGCACGAGGTTGCCAATCCCGGCAACCTGGGGACCATCATCAGGACCGCGGACGCGGCTGGCGCGGCTGGGGTGATCCTGGTCGGACAGTGCACCGATCCGTACGATCCCGCGGCGGTGAAGGCGTCGATGGGCGCGGTCTTCAGCGTCCCCGTCGCCGCCGTGGCCGCGCCCGCCGAGTTCCTGCGCTGGTGCCGGGAACAGGGGATCGCGGTCGCTGTGACGTCGGGGTCTGGACCGGGTTCGCTATGGGAGACATCGCTGCCGAAGCCGCTCGCGATCCTGTTCGGTAGCGAGGGCGCCGGCCTGCCTGACGAGCTGCTGGCCGCCGGTGACCTGCAGCTTCGGATTCCCATGACCGGCACAGCGGAGTCCCTGAACCTTGCCGTCGCGGCCGGGGTGCTGCTCTATGAGGCCTGGCGGCAATTGCGGCACTAAGCCAGTTGCCCGGCCAAATCATTTCGATCATTGATCTTCCGAAGCCAATTGCAATGCAACTTGACTGAGCTGTAACAAAGAACCAGCATCAAGCTACTGCTATCGCAAAAGGGTGTGGCTCCTCTGGAGTGAGTTTGATCATGCGGCCAGGCTGAGGTTGTCGCGGTAGCGTGCCTCGTGGACCCGCTGGTGTTCCTGGCGCAGGTGGAATGCCCAGTACTCGTCGAAGTCGCCGTTGCTGATCAGTGCCCGGAGCTTGAGGATGGCTTCGGCGCCGGCGAGCCCCCATCTGGCGCCGGTGATGTCCATTCTGTCCTTGACCAGGTGCCTGCAGGCTCCTTCTATGACCCCGGTGGCGATGGGCCAGCCGCCGGCAAGCGCGGCCGGGTAGTCCAGGAACGGCGCCTTGGCGGTGAGGTAGGCGGCGCACTCGTCGGCGCCGGCCCGCTCGGCCGCCGAGTAGCCGAACAAGCTGGCGCGGCGCCGGATCCCGGCGGCAGCCTGGCCGGCCTTGCCGTCCAGGATCTTGGTGGCCTGCGCGGCGACCCATTCCTCGGCGGCCGGGTCGCCTTTGTCGAAGAATGACCAGGCCGCCTTCCAGACGTACTCCAGCACGTGGACGAAATCGATCAGGATCGGCACGGTGACGCGGCGGCGGGCCGCCTCGGCCGCGATCGCCTCGATCTGGGCGTTGTTGCCGTCCACCAGCGCGACCCAGGTCCGCTTCTGGCCAGGATCACGGCGGCCGGCCTCGCCGAACCCGGCGGCGATGACGGCGGGGATGTCGTCGGTGACTGAGGCGGTCAGCCACTTGCCGGCCGCCCGCGGGCCCCGGTTGCGCGGCGGCGGGTCGCTGCCGGGCGGGGTGATGATGTCGGCCGCCGTCCGCGGCGCCGGGACGGCGTCGTGCACCGCGGCCAGCTCGGCCATCCGCTTGCGGCCGTGCTTCTCGCCCGGGGACAGCCGGGTGGCCAGCTTGCGGCGCGAGCTGGCCGCCGCCTTCGCGGTGGCATCGCGCAGCGCCTCGGGGCGCATCACGATGCCCTTGCCGTCGAACTGCAGGACCAGCAGCACCTCCCCGGCGGCCGGGCCGGGACGCCGGGCGGCGTAGAACGCGTGCACGTCCGCGGCGGCGCGCACGGCGAGCTGCTCGACCTGACGCTTGCCCGCCCTCACTCCGGTGGAGCGGGTGATCGCGCTGCCCGCGTCGTCGAACGAGCCGCGGGCGGACTCGGCCGCGGCCAGCTTGCGCAGCCCGTGCGAGTGTTTCTCTTCCGGCAGGTTCAGCTCAGCATCAGCCGGGTGCAGGTTGCTCGCGCCGGGCGCCCGGTAGGCGATCCGGCTCACCGTCACCTCGCCGAACACCGTGGCCAGCGGCCGGGCGTGGCCGGCCTCGGCGCGGGTGCGCGTCACGCCGTCGGCACCGGCTACCTGCCCGCGCCGCTGCTCGCGCACCGCCCGCAGGTCCAGGTGATCCTGAAACAGCGCCCGCGTCAGCTCCCGGCCCCGCGACCCCAGTTGCTCCTCCAGCTCGGCGTGGGCCAGCGCGGCCGCCTCGTCCCCGTCCAGCCAGCCCGTGATCTCGCTGAACAGCCCGGCCGACGCGGCGAACGCACCGGCCGCTCCCGCGGTCACGCCCGGCCGCCCTTGCGCGCCGAGCCGAGCCGCGCGATCAGTGTCGCCAGCCCGTCGGCGGCCAGCCGCTCCAGCCGCGTCTTCTCCGCCCGGTACCGCTCGGCCGCCGCGGCCACCGCGGCGACCTCGCCCGGCGGCAGCATCACAAACCGGGTCCGCCCGCGCTCGGAGTAGCTGAGCACCACCGACTCGTGCAGCTGCTCGCCGGCCGCGCACCGGCAGCCCGGTTTGCCGCAGCGGCGGCGGTGCGTCACCACCGTGCCGCGCACCATCCGCGGAACCCCGGGCGCATCTGGCTCGGCCATCGTCCCCATCCTCTCATCTGCCAGCGGATCACTGGCAGATTGTCCCGGATAGGGGCCAGCGCGCAGCGCAGCCACGCCGAACATAACCAAGGGAAAGCTAACTAGTCAGACGTGAACGCGCAGGTCACAGGTCTGCAAGTGCCAATGACAGCCGACTCGGCTAGATCACTCCAACGGAGCCGCACCCATATCAATAGGCAGGCCAACGATACGTATCTTGTCGTCGATGACTGCGGCCAGATCCGAGTTCAGAGCGTCAATATTGTCATGCAAGGTCTGTTTCATATAGCGCGATGCCACGAACACTCGGTCCATAGCGTACAAGTTGCCGAGATCAGCGAATTCGAGACCTGGGTAGCGATCGTGGCGAAACAGGTCGGTATGGTCCCAATGGCTACCGTGAGTGTAGCCAATCAGCGGCACGCTCAGTTCTAGATCGCACAGAGTGCGAAGAATTTCTGCCGGAAAGGCCTGGAAGGCGTGAAAAAGGAAGATGAGGTCAGGATCGTCGGTAGACAGGCATTCCAAGATGGCGCCGTAGGTG
>DATGVY010000363.1:0-4424 GCA_035299845.1 Streptosporangiaceae bacterium | reverse complement strand
TGACCTGCGCCGGGAACGCGCCGGACCGACCCAGGTTCGCCAGCCCCGGCACAAGCATTCACGCGGCTGCCCGGTAACTCGCGCACGACTAGTAGTACTTTGTTAGGTCTGGAATGGCTGCCGGGTCTGCAGTGTTATCACGGCATGACCCCTGAGGAGATGGCGGAGGTCCGGCCCCGGCTGCTGGACTTCGCCGCGGAGATGCTCGGCGGGCTGCCGCGGAAGGATCAGCGGGCGGCCGGCGAGCTGTATGTGCGCGGGCTGCTGACCGACGGTCAGCGGAAGTCGATGCAGCCGATGGCGGCGCGGCTGGGCGTGGATCATCAGCGGCTGCAGCAGTTCATCACGTCCTCGACCTGGGACTACGTGGCGGTGCGGCGGAATGTCGCGCGGTGGTTCGCGGCCAGCTGGCCGGTGGAGGCGCTGGTCGTTGATGACACCGGTTTCCCGAAGGACGGGACGGCCTCGCCGTGCGTGGCCCGGCAGTATTCCGGCACGCTGGGCAAGACCGCGAACTGCCAGGTCGGGGTGAGCGTGCACCTGGTGAACGAGCACGCGTCGTGCGCGGCGGACTGGCGGCTGTTCTGCCCGGAGAGCTGGGATGACGCCGCGCTGGCCGACCCGGTCGCGGCGGCCCGCGCCCGGTGGCGCCGCGACCGGGCCGGCATCCCCGGTCAGGTGCGGCACACGGAGAAGTGGCGGCTGGCGCTGGAGATGATCGAGGAGATGGCCGGCCCGGGCGGATGGGGCGTGCTGGACCAGGTCACCGCCGCCGGCGGCGCCCGGCCGGTGGTGGTGACCGATGCGGGCTACGGGGACAACACCAGCTTCCGGCTGGAGCTGGATGGCCGGGGCTGGCGGTACGTGGTCGCGGTCAAGGGCACCACCAGCGCGCATGCGGGCGACGCGCAGCCGGTGACGCGCACCCTGGGCGGCGGGCCCGGCCGGCCGCCCGGGCCCGCCTACCCCGGCCCGCCGGCCAACCTGCGCCAGCTCGCCATCGCCGGCGCGGACCAGGTCCGGCCGGTGACCTGGCGGCAGGGCACCAAGGCCACCAAGGGCAACCCCACCGCCGCCATGACCAGCTGCTTTGTGGCGATCCGGGTCCGGCCCGCCAACCGCGACATCCCCCGCGCGGACGACGGCAGCCTGCCGGACTGCTGGCTGCTGGCCGAATGGCCCCCCGAAGCCGATGAGCCCACCGACTACTGGCTGTCCACCCTCCCCGAGGACACTCCTGTCACCGAGCTGGTCCGGCTGGCCAAGATCCGGTGGCGGGTCGAGCACGACTACCGCGAGCTGAAGATCGGCCTGGGCCTGGATCACTTCGAGGGCCGCTCGTTCACCGGCTGGCACCGCCACGTCACCCTCGCCGCCCTCGCCCAGGCCTTCTGCACCATGATCCGCACCGACCCAAAAGATGACATGCATCGGCCCTGCTGGGGTCGTTAGCGGCTGAGCTGGCCGGGCTGCTGCCCGGCGCTGGGAGACCTCCCCAGCTCAGACGCGTCACGATTAACTGCGTAAGCATTCGCGTGCGGGGCGCTGGTGCGCCCCGGGGAGCTTGAGGAGGTCCCGATGCCCATCGTAGGCGGGCTCGACATCCACCGGAAGCAGATCACCTTCGACTACCCCGGCACCGTGACCGGGGAGGTCCGGCGCGGCCAGGTGTCCCCGGCCGACCGGGCGCACCTGCGCGCCTGGCTCGTGCGGTTCGCCGGCCGCGACGACGTCGCGTTCGCGATGGAGGGGTGCACCGGGTGGCGGTATGTCGCGGAGGAGCTGGCCGCGGCCGGCATCGCGGCGCACGTCGGCGAGCCGGCCGACACCGCTTTCGCCCGCGGCCGCAAACGGCATGCCAAGACCGATAAGACCGATTCCCGGCACCTGCGGCAGCTGCTGGCCGAGGGCCGGCTGCCGGAATGCTGGATCCCGCCAGCGCAGGTCCTGGAGTGCCGGGCGCTGCTGGAGACCTACCACGACCTGCGCCGCGAGCACACCGCCTGGATACAGCGCATCCACGCGGTCTTCTTCCACCAGGGCGCCCCGGCACTGGGCGAGGGCGCGCTGCGCACCGAGCGCAGCCTGGCCGCGCTGCGGGAGGCCGCCGCCGTGCACCTGTCCCCGGCCGGGCAGCTGCAGATCGCCACCGACCTGGACATGCTCGCCGCCGTCGAGGCCCGGATGGACACGCTGCGCCGGCAGCTGCGGGAGGCCGCCCGTCACCTGGCCGGCGCGAAGGCGCTCGCGGACCGGCTGTACGGCGTCGGGCCGGTCGCCGGCCTGGCGCTGACCTGCTGGCTCGGCGGCGCCGGCCGGTTCTCCTCCTCGCGCAAGGCGGTCCGGTTCGCCGGGCTGGACGTCACCGTCTACTCCTCCGACGGCAAGCGCTCACCCGGGCACCTGTCCCGGCAGGGACCGGAGATACTGCGCTGGGTGGTGTATGAGGCCGGCAAGACCCATGCCCGCGCCGCCGCCCCCGGCCACGACTACTACGCGGCGGTCAAGGACCGCACCGACGGCAAGATCGCCGCCTTGTCGCAGGCCCGCAAGATCGTCCGGCAGGCCTGCCACATCCTGGCCGAGCTCGGCGACGACGCGCTCACCGTCACCTGAACCCCATCGCCCCGCCAAGGCGGTGACCATCACCGTGACGCCCGCACCGGGGGGCAGGCAAGCCGCAGCCGCACTCACCAGATGGGGGTACAACCGCGGCCAGCTCCCGCAGCGGCCGTCAGCCCGCACCCGCCCTGCCGCGCAGGGCACGCGGACGGCCTGAAAAGACTGAGCGGCCGCATCCCCCGCAGGGCGGGGGACACCCGATCAATCATCATGTCACCGGGCGCCGCCAGCGCCCGCGGGCCTAGGTAAGCCTGGCTGCCCCTTCGCCGCCCCTCCGCCGCCACGGCCGGTCACCCCCGCTACCAGGAAGGAACCCGCCAGCCCCGATCCGCGTCTCCCGCTCCTTCACCCCCGGACGCTCCTGCTGCCCGCTGCTCCATGATCTGCTCCCGGACGGCCGCGTCAAGGGCGCCTCCGGCGCCGCTATGCGGGCGCTGCGCGCCCCTTGACCCGCCCGCCCGCTCGCAAGACCTGGCAGCGATCGGACGCAGGGAGCACACTGACGCACGCCCGCAACCCCCGCCCAGGCACTTCAATCGCTCAGCTGGAACCACTTGCGGTGCCCAGCCGATACAGGTAAGCCTCTTTGGTTGACTCGAACGGAAAGACGCGATCGACGACTGGGTGGATGACCCCTGAGTCGATGAGAGAGGCGATCTCGGCCAACTGCTGCCCGCTTGCCTTCATGAACAAGAACGAAAAGGCATCCACAACCTCGCGCTCTTTGGGTGTCGGCGCCGAGCAATCAGCCTGACGCTCCACCGTCACCAGACCGGAGGCGCACCACGGGAAACGAGCTGCTCGCGAAGAGCGGCTTCCTGGTGGTGCGCCTCTCAATGCTTCAAGGCTCACGCCGTCGAAGCGCTCGAAGCGGTCGGCTCCAGTCAGTACCACTACGGGCGCGCCATCACGGCAGCCGTCAGGCTCGGATCAGCTCGCCGGTCATCCGCCTCTGGTGCCAACGACCAGTCGTGGGCAGCTGGCGGCCGTCGAGGCATAGCCGCCTTGTGGGCCCCCGGCGAATCTCCGCGAAATTTGCCGGCTAGTCCCTTGCATGATGGAAGTGACTCGTCTAGCGTCTGATCCACACTGTCTTCTCGAGTTCGTGAAGATCCCCGAGGCCCACCGGATGTGGCGCCGGAAGGGTGTCGCGCTTCTCGTCCTAGCCAAGCGAGGTCAGATCATGAGTTCTGCCACTAGCACGACCGCCAGCTACGACGCGGTATCCGTGCCGACCCGGCACCTGGAGGTGGACGGCGTGAGCTACGCCTACCGCGAGCTTGGCCCAGCTGCACCGGCTGACCCGACACCATTGGTCTTCCTCCATCGATTCCGGGCCACCCTCGATGACTGGGATCCGGCTTTCGTAGATGCCGTCGCCGCGCAGCGCACCGTCATCTTGTTCAGCGATGCCGCAGTGGGGTCCTCGACCGGTGTCCCGGCAAAGGATGTCGATGAGAAAGCGGCCAATGCCGCGAGCTTCATCCGCGCCAAGGGCCTGGGCCAGGCTGACGTCCTCGGCTTCTCGATGGGCGGCTTCGTCGCGCAGGCGATCGCCATTCACGAACCCGAGCTGATCCGCAAGGTCGTCCTGGTCGGTACCGGGCCTGGCGGCAATCCCGAGACCGACCCGCACACCGACATCGTCTTCGAGATCGCCCTGCACCCGGAGTACACCTTCGAAGACACTCGCTACCTGTTCTTCTCCGAGGGACGCAACGCGGAGACGCAGGCCTCGATCGATCGCATCAATCTGCGTGCCGACCGCGAACCGCTGGTCGCTGCGGAAACGATCCAAGCCA
>DATGVY010000362.1:0-2683 GCA_035299845.1 Streptosporangiaceae bacterium | reverse complement strand
CTCGGTCTGGACGCCACAGGCGCCGACCTCGCCCCCAGCGCGCTGGACACCGCCCGGCACAAGGCACGCCAGCGGGGCCGCACGACCCGGTTCCTCCGCCACGACGCCGGGAACCTGGCCGATCCCGGCGAATCCTTCGACACTGTCCTCGGCTGCGGGCTCTTCCACGTCTTCGGTGACGGCGACCGCGCCACCTACGCCGGCAACCTGCGGTCCGCGGCGGCCTCCCGCGGCCGGTACTTTCCTGCTGTGCTGCAACAACAGCCAGCCGCCCGGCGGCTCGGCACGGCTGCACCGGGTGAGCCAGGACGAGATCTACGCCTCGTTCGCCGGCGGGTGGCACATCGGCGCGATCGAGCCAGCCACGATCGACATCACCACCAACCGGACGGCATCCGGGCCTGGCTGGCCGCCCTCACCAGGACCTAACCCGCCGACCAGTAACGGAGAAACCATGCTGACCGCCGAAGCCGCTGTCGACACCGAACACCCGAGCCGGTACCTCGTCCAGCTCGGCACGCACGCCAGCAAGATGGGCGGGCACGTGCCCCACCGGCCCCGCAGCCACGCCGGCGGTGACGAGCCCCCCGAGATTCGGAACGCCGAATGGACTGATACCGACGGCATCGTCACCCTGAGCTGGGGCCGATGGACCATGCACGCCACCCCCGGCACGCTGACCTTGCGCGCCGAAGCGGACAGCGAGGAAAACCTGCAGCGGATCCAGGACCTCGTCACCGCGCGCCTCGAGAAGTTCGGCAGACGTGACCACCTGACAGTTAACTGGCACCGGATCCAGGCGCCTGCCGCGGCGCCCGGGGAAGCCGGCTAGGCCACCGGCGGTCTCAGGAGAGCGCGGCGCTGCGCGCGCATGGTGCGAGCGATGATTCCCGGCCACTCCGAACACGTGCAAAGGACGCTCATGAACACGGTCGTCTTCGACAACACGCGGGTCCTTACCTGCGATGCAGGTCATACGGTCGCTGAAGCGATCGCGATCCGCGCCGGGAAGGTGCTCACCGTCGGCGCCAGCGACACCGTCCGGGCCAGCGCCGGACCGGATTCCCGCATCATCGACCTGAATGGGTACATCATCGTCCCGGGCTTCATTGACACCCACCCGCATCTGCTGCACTTCGGCACGCCGGCCGAGCCCCTCGTCGACCTTGGCGACGCCCGCACGCATGACGACATCGCGGACCGGATCGCCGCCCGCGCGGCCGGGGTGCCGCCGGGCGAGTGGATCATGACGACTCCGGTCGGCGAGCCGCACTACTTCATCCGCAGCTCCCACCGCGACCTCGCGGAGCGCGAGCTGCCGGACCGGGCAGTCCTGGACCGGGCAGCGCCCGGCCATCCGGTCTTCATCCAAGCGTGGGCGCCGGTCGTGCCGAGCGTGTGCAGCATGAACACCCTCGCATTGCGCCGCCTGGGCATCACCGCCGCCACCCCCGACCGCATCGGCAACATCTGGATCGAGAAAGACCCCTCCGGCGAGCCCACCGGGCGGCTGCACGGATCGGTGACGAACTACTACTGCGACAGCGACTTCTGGAACAACCTGCTGCGCCAGCTCCCCCTGCTGCAGCCCGACGCGATCATCCCCGGGACCGAGGGCGCCATGCGCGCCGCCAACGCGACCGGCGTCACGACCATCTACGAGTCCCACCTGATGACCTTCTCGCTCATCGAGATCTACCGGTGGCTGCGCGCCGAGGACCGGCTCACCCTGCGGGTGCTGTGCTGCCCGGAAGCCGAGCCGTCCGGGGTGCCCTGGACCGACCCGCTCCAGCCCGCCGACTACCTTCAGCGCCTCGAGCGCGCCCGCGACATCGCCGACCGCTCCGACGACCTGTTCCGGATCGACGGAGTCACGGTCTCCCCCTACGGTCCCTGCTGGCCAGGATTCACCCTCATGCGCGAGCCCTATCTGGATCCCTACGGGAATCTGACTACCGGCCGGGTGGCCGTGAGCCCGCAAAAGGTCGAGCAGGCAATCCGGTTCTGCCACGACCAGGGCGTGCGCCTCAACATCGCCGCCTCCGGCCTCGCCGAGCTCGACTCTCACCTTGACCAGCTCGAGGCACTCAGCGAGGTACCTCTCGCCGCCGACGGCCGGGCCTGGCTGCTCCAGCACTTCTACTTCGCCCAGCCCGGCCTCGTCCGGCGCGCCGCCGCCCTCGGCCTGGATGTCACCACCACCATGTCCTTCTCCTGGGGCAAGGGCGAGATAGTGCGGGAGCGCTTCGGCGAACAGCTGCTGGAGGACTTCATCCCCCTCGCCCGGCTGATCGATGCCGGCCTGCACGTCGCGGCCGGCACAGACTGGGGCCCCAAGAACGTCTTCGAGCACATCGCCCTCGCCGCAGAGCCCTACTACGCAGCCAGCGGGCAGAAAGCGGCGACACCAGGGATCAACCGCAAGCAGGCCCTGGACATGTGGACACGCGAGGCGGCACGCGTGCTGTGCTGGGACGGGATCGGATCACTCGAACCCGGCAACCACGCCGACCTCGTCATCGCCGACCGTGACCCGCTCACCTGCCCGATGGGGGACCTCCCCGGCACACAAGTCGTGACCACGCTTCTCGGCGGCCAGGTCGTGGCGGGTAAGGACATCACTGATGGTCTCTGAACCCGCCAGGAACCCGACCGCACCAGCAGGCCGAGACGACCAGTTCGA
>DATGVY010000361.1:0-2015 GCA_035299845.1 Streptosporangiaceae bacterium | reverse complement strand
CGGAGACAGGGAGGTGCCCCTCGTGGAGGGCGGTGATCACGTCCTGCCAGCTGATCTCGGCCATTTCGGTGATGCCGTCGGTGATGCTGGTGCCGGTGTGGATGAAGGCGCCGAAGTCGGGGCGGCCCAGGAAGCCGCCGTGGCTGATGAGCAGTCCGGTTCCGGCCTCGCTGGGGTAGAAGCCGGCCGCGCAGGCGCGCAGCGCGGCGGTGAGCGCGGCGGTCACGGGGTGTCTGCGGGGTCGGCCGTGGCTGCCTGCGCGGCCTGCTGGGCCAGGATGCGCTGGAGGGCGGTGTGCTTGGCGGGGTCGTAGGCAGTGCCTTCCTGCCAGCAGCGCCAGATGATGATGATCCAGGCGCGGCCCAGGATACGGATCGCGTGCGGGTGGTCCTTGCCGCGGCTGCGGGCGGCCTGGTAGACGGACTCAGCCCAGGGGCTGGCGTGCCGGGAGCCGTCCGCGAAGTTGCAGACGGCGTCGCGGAGCGGGCGGTTGACCGCCCACCGGAAGACGTGCGAGGTATGCGTGCCGGACTCGCGGGTGACCGGGGTCACCCCGGCCAGGGCGGCCAGGGACTGCGGGCCGGGGTAGCGGGACCGGCAGTCCCCGATCTCGGCCAGCAGCCTGGCGGCGCGCAGCATGCCGGCCCGGGGCAGGGAGGTGAAGATGTGCGCGTCGGGGTGGGCGGCCAGCTGGACGCCGATCCCGGCCTCCAGGATCTTGATCTGGGCGGCGAGCATGCCGACCGTCGCGGCCAGGGCCGCGGTGATGACCGCGTGCGCGGCGCCTTCTTCCCCGGTGACGCCATCGGGCGCGGCCCCCAGCCGGGCGCACAGCACGCTGGCCGGGGCCGTCTTGCCCCGCTCCGGGATGGTCTTCAGCCAGGCCTCGATTGCCTGCTCATCGAGATCGGCGGCGGCGTCCTGGCTGCCGAAGCTGGCCAGGAACCGCAGGCTGATCGGGCTGGCCAGGCCGAAGAACAGCCCGGCCGCGGCGGGGAACGCCACGGCCAGGTGGGCCCGCAGCTGGTTGCACGCCGCCACCCGGTGCGCGACCAGGTCCCTGCGGGCCCGTACCGCCGCCCGCAGCGCCAGGGTCGCGGGGGTGTCCGGGACCAGCGGCCGCAGCCGCGCCCGGTCCGTGCGCAGCGTGTCGGCCAGCACGAACGCATCGAACCGGTCGTCCTTGCCGCCGCCGGACCGGTACCGCGCTCGCAGGTTCTTCACCCGGTGGGAGCTGACCACGACCACGGTCAGGCCGGCGGCCAGCAGCGCGTCGACGAGCACGCCGTCGCCCCGCTCGATCGCGACCTCGGTGGCCCCTGACCGGCGCAGCCGCGCGATCAGCATCTCGATGCCCGCCTTGTCATGAGCGGCGCTGAAACGGTCCAGGATCCGCCCGGCCATGTCGACCACGCACGCCACGTGATCAGCGACGGCCCAGTCGATGCCGGCGAACACGCCGCCGGCCGGGACATCTGGCAGAACCTGGATTGGGGCATACTTCATCACAGCCTCCTCGCTGCTTACTCAGTGGGGAGGCACCCTTTTTACTGATGGAACCGGGACGCTGTCGTCAGCTCACTGTGCGGCGCTCGAAGCGCAAGGCCCTGTTGACGATCCATGCGTCCCGGGTAGCCGCCAGCCCCGCAAAACTGGTTCTGGACCTCACTGAAGGGTCTCGCAGAAGTGGGCAGTGACTGGCGGCACCTGGGGGTGCACCGGCGATCACAATCACCGGTGCACTAACCGTGGACCTCCAGCAGCATCCCGCACAATGCACATCACGCAACAGGCAGGTCACATACCGGCCACAACCGGCAAGACGGCCAGCGCCTGCGGCAGGGGTCCTTCAGTGAGCAGAAATTCGCGACGCCGATGTGCAGGATCTTGGCGCGCTTGGACAGCAGGTTGAGCAGGTGCTGGTCGCTGGCAGCGACGTTTGGCGCGCCGGCGGCGGCCATCGTGCCGTCGACGCTGTCGAAGAACGCGGTCAGCTCCCGGGCGCCGGGCCCGGC
>DATGVY010000360.1:0-10079 GCA_035299845.1 Streptosporangiaceae bacterium | reverse complement strand
TGCGGACGCTTTCCTGGACCACCATCGGCACGCCGGCCGGGCCGCTTGCGGTCGGCTGCAGCGACGCTGGCCTCGCGGCGGTCCGATTCGGCGGCCCGCCGCGTCCTGCGCCCGGCGGCGGCCCCGGTGACCAGCGGGCCGGCCAGGACGAGGTGCCGGCCAGAACATGCGCCCAGCTGTCAGAGTATTTCGCCGGGCAGCGGCGCGTTTTCGACCTGCCCATCGACTGGACCGTGGTCTCCCGTCAGCAGTACCAGGTTCTCTCCGTTCTCTTCGACTCGGTCGGCTACGGCGAGACGATCACCTACGGCGCGCTGGCCCGCCGTGCCGGTGCGGCAGCTGATGCCATCGCGCTGCCGGCCAGGGCGATCGGCCAGATCATGGGCTCGAACCCGGCTCCGGTGATCGTGCCCTGCCACCGCGTGGTGGCGGGCAACGGGCTCGGCGGCTTCAGCGGCGGGATCGGGCCTGAGCTGAAGCGGTGGCTGCTGATCTTCGAAGGTGCGCTGCCGCCGACGCTGGACTGGACCCCGGCCGGCCTGCCGGAATGATTGCCTGCCCTCGCCCGGCAGGTCAGATGTCAGCGGGATGGTAACGCTCTGCGCCCGCCAGGGTGCCCCCGGCGGCATGCAGCGCCCACCAGGCTGACTTGCGCAGCGGCGGCCCGGGCGGGGGTGCGGCGCCGAGCCGCGCGCAGACGGAAAGCAGCAGCGCGTGCAGGTTCTCGCCATGGGCGCAGATCACCGTCGGCTGGCCCTCTTCGACGATCTGCCTGGCGCGTTTCTGCAGGCCAGGCGCGACCCCGGTCGCCTGCTGCACCGTGAAGTCGGCATCGGTCTCGATCGCCGCGCCGGTCAGCGCCGCATAGGGCCGGACGGTCGCCACGCAGCGCTCCGCGGCCGAGCTGATCACGCGGCACCGGCCGAAGCAGGACAGCAGCCCGGCGAGGGCCCCGGCGTCGGCAGCGCCACGGGCGTCAAGCGGCCGGGCCAGGTCCGTGCCGTACCAGGCTCGTTTGCTCCCGGCGGGGGCATGCCGCAGCAGGATCAGCGGGACGGTGTCAGCCGGCCGGCCGGCGAACTCGGCGAGCAGCGACGCATCCCGCTGGTAACTGAGCCTTCCCCGCGCCGCGGGGACGGCCAGCCAGTCCAGCGCATCGACCTCGTCGTTCGGGACGAAGCCGGGACTGGCACCCGGGTCAGCTGGCCGCGCGGCCCAGTAGTCGACCCGCTTGCTCCGGCCCAGGCTCTCGTACCGGGTCTGCCCGAGCCGCCGCCCGAGGATCACCCTGAGCCCGGTCTCCTCGGCCACCTCGCGCACCGCCGTGGCCAGTACGTGCTCACCCGGCTCGCGCTTGCCTTTCGGCAGGCTCCAGTCGTCGTAACGGCTGCGGTGGATCACGGCCACCTCCTTGCCGCTTCCCGCATCGCCGCTCCGTGCGCGGCGCCACAGCACCGCGCCCGCCGCCCGGATCTCCGCGGCCAGCGGGTCAGGCATCGACGACGCGGCCCTGCCGGACCCGGATCAGGTGCCTTTGCAGATCGCGCAGCGGCGCGCCATTCTCGTCCAGGTGATGCCTGGTCCACGAGCCATCGGGGCCGAGCCACCAGGACGACGTGCCGTCGGCCATCGCCTCGCCGATGAGCCCGCGCAGCTCTGCCTGATGGGCTGGATCGGTCACGCGGACAAGCAGCTCAACCCGCCGGTCCAGGTTCCGGTGCATAAGATCGGCGCTGCCGATCCAGACCTCGCCAGGGGCGTCCCGCGCGCCGTTGCCGAACGCGTAAATCCGCGAGTGCTCGAGAAACCGGCCAACGATGCTGCGGACGCGGATCGTTTCGGACATGCCGGGGACGCCCGGCCGGACCGCGCAGATCCCGCGCACCCACAAGTCGATGGGCACGCCTGCCATTGAGGCGCGGTATAGCGAGTCGATGGTCGCCTCGTCGATGATCGCGTTGCATTTCACCTGGATATGTGCCGGCAGGCCATCGCGACTGCGCTGCGCCTGCTCGTCAATCTGCTCAACCAGGCCGGCCCGAACCCGTTCCGGGGCGACAAGCAGCCTCCGGTAGTCACTCTTCCTGCTGTAGCCGGTGAGGTGATTGAACAGGTCAGTGATGTCCTCACCAACGGTCTTGTCCGCAGTGAGCAGGCCGAAATCCTCATAGAGCCGGGCCGTCTTGGGGTGATAGTTCCCAGTGCCGATGTGGCAGAAGCGACGGAGCGACCCGTCGGCGTCCTCCCGCACGACCAGCACCATCTTGCAATGGGTTTTCAGGCCGACGAATCCGTAGACGACATGGCAGCCCGCTTCCTCCAGCTTGCGTGCCCATGCGATGTTCGCCTGCTCGTCGCCGCGGGCCTTGATCTCGACCACCACCACGACCTGCTTGCCAGCCTCGGCTGCGTCGATGAGCGCATCGACGATCTCCGAGTCGCCGCTTGTCCGGTACAGCGTGTGCTTGATCGCCAGCACCCTCGGATCCGCCGCGGCGGACACCACGAGGCGCTGCACGCTCGCGGTGAAGGAGTCATACGGGTGATGCACGAGCACGTCATGATCGGCGAGCGTGGCGAAGACGCTGGTGTCCTGCGGCAGTGCGGTCTCGGATGGCACGAAGGCCGGATACTTCAGCTGGCGCATGTCCAGGTCCGCGATGGCTGACAGTCCAGACAGGTCAAGCGGCCCGGGCAGCCGGTAGACGGCACGCGGATGCACGTCAAGCTCGGTCACCAGCCGGTCGAGGACATCGGCAGAGATTGACTCCTCCACTTCGAGCCGGACAGCTGGCTCGAAGCGGCGCCGCATCAGCTCCCGCTCCAGCGACTTCAGCAGGTTCTCCGTTACGTCCTCATCGATCTCGAGGTCACGGATGCGGGTCACCCGAAACGCATAGTGCTCGATCACGTGCAGCCCGACGAACAGTTCATCAAGGTGAGCCGCGATCACGTCCTCGATCGGCACGAACCGGTTCGGCGTCACGGTCATGAACCTGGGCAGCAACGGCGGCACCTTCACCCTCGCGAAGATCGTCGCCCCCGTCTCCGGGTCGGCGATGGTCACCGCCAGGCTGAGCGAAAGTCCCGAGATGAAGGGAAAGGGGTGCGCGGGGTCGACTGCCAGCGGAGTGAGCACCGGGTAGATCCGTTCCCGGAAGAGCTTCTGCAGGCTGTCCTGCTCTTCCGGCGCCAGCTCCTTCCAGTGCAGGATCTCGATCCCCTCGCGCCCGAGGGCCGGCACGATCGAGTCACCGAAGCACCGGGCATGCCTGGCGGCCAGCTCCCTTGCCGTCTCCAGGGTGTTCTCGAGTATCTCCCTGGCTGGCCGCCCGGTGGCGTTCTCGACCGGCAAGCCTGTGGCCATCCGGCGGATCCGGCCCGCCACGCGGACCATGAAGAACTCATCAAGCGCGCCAGCGAAGATGGACGCGAACCGCACTCTTTCCAGCAGCGGGACGCGCTCGTCCTCCGCGAGTTCCAGCACGCGCTCGCTGAAGTGGAGCCAGCTCTCCTCACGGTCGAGATAGCGGTCGCGCGGCAGGTCGTCGGCAGCGCCCGGCCGGGCAAGCCCGGCGTGCTGGCTCGGCCCGGCGTCCTGGCTCGGCCCGGCCTCCCGGGTCGGCCCGGCCTCCTGGGTCGCGCCCGTGTCCTGGTTCGGCCCGGCCTCCTGCCTGGATCCACCGCCCTGCTTGGATCCGCCGCCCTGCTTGGATCCGCCGCCCGGCCGAGGCGCGCCGGCCTGCCGGTCCCCGGCGCCGCGCCTGGCGGAGCCATCCCGTCGCGGTCCGTTTTCCAGCGTTGCCTGCGCCTCCCAGACCTGCTGTCCGCCGGGCACCTTGCCCGCGTTCTTCTTTCCCTCGCCTCGCTCGGAGCTGGCTTGACCGGCATTCATGTCCCTATTGTCCCCAGCGCCACGGCTGTCAAAGATTGCCGGGTGCTGCGGCCTTATGAATGTTTGATCCTGCAGTTGGCCCGGCTCAGGCCGGCCCGCCCTGGTTAGCCCGGCAGGACCCTGGCCCGGTACCGGGCAACGGGCCTGCGCCGCCTGCCAGCAGGCTCCGCTCCGGCTGCCTCGCGGTGCTGTGCGGCGCCTGGCGGACGGGCGCCGCCAGCGTGCCTGCCAGGCTTGCGCGAACAGGCCGTGACCGTCACGATCGGACAACCCGAGCTGAACGGATGGTCCGGCGGAACTGCCCAGCCCGGGGAACTGCCGTCCCCGCGAACGGAGCACAGCGCATGCGCATCGGAATGTCCCTGACCGAGCCGACCAGCCCCGCCGCCCTGACCGAGCTCCGCGATCAGTTGCGGCAGGCAGCCGACGACGGCTTCGCCTCCGCCTGGCTGTCGAACATCTTCGGGCTGGACGCGCTGACCGCCTTCGCGGTAGCCGGCAGCCAGGTGCCGGGCATCGAGCTTGGCACCGCCGTCGTGCCGACCTACCCGCGGCATCCGGCCGCACTCGCCCAGCAGGCGCTGACGGTCGCGCTGGCCGTCGGCGGGCGGCTTGCGCTCGGCATCGGGCTGTCCCACCGGGTCGTGGTCGAGGACATGTACGGGTACAGCTTCGAGCGGCCGGCCCGGCACATGAGCGAGTACCTGTCGGTCCTGCTGCCGCTGCTGGACGGCGAGGCAGCGGACTTCGACGGCGAGACCATGCGCGCGAAGATCGGCCTGTCGGTACCGCGGCCGGGGCGCGTGCCCGTGCTGCTCGCCGCGATGGCGCCGGCGATGCTGCGGCTGGCCGGCCAGCGGGCCGATGGCACCGTGCTATGGATGACCGGGCCCGCCACCGTGCGGGACTACATCGCGCCGGCGATCACGCGGGCGGCGCGGGACGCCGGGCGGCCGGCCCCGCGGGTGGTCTGCAGCCTGCCGGTCTGCGTCACCGCCGACCCGGGCCTGGCCAGGACACGGGCCGCCAGGGTCTTCGCCATCTACGGGCAGCTGCCGTCCTACCGCGCGATGCTCGACCGGGAAGGCGCCGCCGGACCGGCGGACGTCGCCATCACCGGCGACGAGGACACCGTGCGCGGCCAGATCATGGCCCTGGCCGAGGCCGGCGTGACCGACTTCGTGGCCCTCGAGTTCGCGCGCGGCGAGGACGCCAAGCGCACCCGCGCGCTGCTGAAGTCACTGATCCGCTGACCCCGCTGCCCGGGTCTTCGAGGCGCCTGAGGCCCGGCGATCGGGGCTAGCCGGACCACCAGGCGAATTGGGGGGTCCAGTCGACCTGCCCGCGGCGGCGCTGCCGCGCGCGGGCCTGCCGGATCACAAGGTCCGGATCGGCGGGCGGTGCGGGCGGTGCGGGCGGTGCGGGCGGTGCGGGCGATGCAACCTCGGCACCGGGCCCGCCTGCTCGTGGCTGAAACCGGTTCACACTGCTAGTATAAAGCTGTTATGAGTAGTACCACTAGCCCGATTATCGCCGGGATCGACCACGGCGACCCCACTCCGCTGCATGAGCAGGTCGCCGCCGAGATCCGCCGCGCCATCGCTGAGGGGCAGGCAGCACCGGGCGAGCGGCTGCCCCCCGCCCGGGACCTGGCCGCCGTGCTCGGGTTGAACCGCAACACCGTGCTGCGCGCGCTGCGGCTGCTTCGCGACGAAGGACTGCTGGAGTTCCGCCGCGGCCGCGGCATCACCGTGGCAGGCACCCCGCAACGCGGTGCTGTGCTCGCCAAGGCACGGGAGCTCCTGCTGCTGGCCCGCCAGCACGGCTACCGGCGTGAGGAGCTCATCCAGATCATCGAGAGCCTGCCGTAGCCCGCCCGGGTCGCTAGCGGCCGCAGGCCTTGTGCAGCTCGTCGCGGCTGGGCAGCTTGACCCTGGCGCCGCGGCCGAGCGAGGCGGCGAGCTCCTTCTCCGCGGTCTCGATCCCGAGCCAGTCGGCGTAGCTGACCGGGCGGACGCCACGGCGCGCGAGCGCCTCGGCAAAGCGCGAGGCGGGACCGGGCCGGTCGTCGGCGGCGGGCTCGGGATAGGGCAGCAGCCCGGCTCGGGGCAGCGGCACATCGCCCGGGCCGGGGCCGCCCGCCAGGTCCGCGAGCAGTGACCGGACTGTCTGCGCCGCGTCGGACTTGTTGGTGCCGATCACCCCGGTCGGCCCGCGCTTGAGCCAGCCCGCGACATACTCCCCCGGCAGCGGCTCGCCGTCCGGGCCGAGCACCCGGCCGTCGGCGTTCGGCACGGTGGACGAGCGCTCGTCGAACGGCACTCCGGGCAGCGGCACGCTCTGGTATCCCACGCTGCGCAGCACCATCTGAACCGCAAGCGTCTCGCACTCGCCGGTTCCGTTGAGTGCGCCGCTGGCGTCCAGGCTGGTGCGCTCGAGAGTGAGACCTGATACCCGTTCAGGCCCGTGAATTTCTACCGGCCGCAGCCAGAACCGGACGGTCAGCCTCCGCGCGCCGCCCGCCGGGGCGCGCGCGGCCCAGTCGGAGATCACCTTGTAATTGCCGCGCACATGCCGGTCCGACTGCGCCAGCCGGGCGCTCTCGCCGGTCGGGTCGAACGCGTCAAGGTCCGCCTCGCCGGCGCCGACGACGACGTCCACCCCGGCCAGCTCACCGAGCTCGCGCAGCTCCTTGGTGGTGAACTTGGCCTGCGCCGGGCCGCGGCGGCCGATCATGTGGACCTCACGTACCTTGCTGGCCATCAGGGCGTCGAGCACCGGCTGGGAGACGTCGGTCTCGCGCAGCTCAGCCGGATCCCTGGCCAGGATCCTGGCCACGTCGACCGCCACGTTGCCGACGCCGATCACCGCGACCGACTCGGCGTCCAGGGTGAACGCGGCCGGGTCGATGTCGGGATGCCCGCAGTACCAGTTGACGAAGTCGGTCGCGGCGAAGCTGCCGGGCAGATCCTCGCCCGGAATGCCAAGGCGCCGGTCACGCATCGCGCCCGTCGCGTACACCACCGCGTCGTAGCAGGCCAGCAGGTCGTCCCTGGTGACATCGGTGCCGAGGTGCACGCCGCCGAGGAAGCTGACCCCTTCGTGCTCCAGCACCCCGCGCAGATAGTCGGCGATCGACTTGATCGACTTGTGGTCGGGGGCGACGCCGTACCTGACCAGGCCGTATGGCGTTGGCAGCCGGTCGATCACGTCAACCCGGATGCGGAGGTCCGGATCCACCGCGGCGGCCTGCTTGATCAGCGCCTCGGCGGTGTAGAGCCCCGCAGGCCCCGATCCGACGACAGCGACCTCGAGCGTGTCCATGGCTGGCGATTGTCCCCCGTCAGGCCCGCGGGCCGTCCGCCAGTTCCGGAGTCCGGCGCGCCACCGCCGCGGTGATCTCCCTGGCGAGATGCTGCGGCGTGAGCCCGTGCTCGGCCAGGATCTCGGCGCGCTCGCCATGCTGGAGGAACTGCTGCGGCAGGCCGAACGTCTTCACCGGAGTCTCCACGTCATTGTCGCGCAGCAGCCGGGCGACCGCGTCGCCGAACCCGCCGGACCGGCCGCTGTCCTCGACGGTCGCCACCAGCCGGTGCCTGCGCGCTGCCGACACGAGCGCCTCGTCCAGCGGCTTGACCCAGCGGGGATCGACGACGGTCACCCCGATGCCCTGGTCGGCCAGCCGCCCGGCCGCCTGGACGCAGACGCCGGCCATCGAGCCGGCCCCGAGCAGCAGCACATCCTCGGCCGGGGCGCCGGCACCGCCCGCGCCCGCTGAGCCCGCCGCTGGCGCGCTGAGCACGTCCATCGTGCCGAGCTTGCCGATCGCGGGTACGTCGCCCGCAACCAGCCGGCCGGGGAACCGCAGCGCGGTCGGCCCGTCGCCGATGGCAACCGCCTCGTGGAGCAGCTCGGCTAGCCGGGTGCCATCCCGCGGGACGGCGATCCGAAGTCCCGGCACGAGCTGCATGATCGATCCATCCCACATGCCGTGGTGGCTTGCGCCGTCCGGGCCGGTGACCCCGGCCCGGTCCAGCACGAACGTGACCGGCAGCCGGTGCAGCGCCACGTCCATCAGCATCTGGTCGAACGCCCGGTTCAGGAACGTGGCGTAGATGGCGACCACCGGATGCAGGCCGCCGAGGGCCAGGCCGGCCGCGCTGGTCACCGCATGCTGCTCGGCGATCCCGACGTCGTACACCCGGTCCGGGTAGGCGCTGGCGAAATTCGCCAGGCCGGTCGGGTGCAGCATGGCGGCAGTGATCGCCACGACGTCCGGCCGGCGGGCGGCGATGGCGACGAGCTCATCGCCGAATACCTGGGTCCACGGGCGCTTCGGGGCCGCTGCCGGGCCGGCCGCCGCCGCGCCGGCCGCCGCCGCGCCGGCCGCTGCCGGGTCGGCCGCTGCCGCCTTGGCGGGGGACACCTGATGGAGGCAGTCCACGTCGTTCTGCTCGGCCAGCGGATAGCCGAATCCCTTGGTGGTGATCACGTGCACGAGCACCGCGCCGCCGAAATCGCGGGCCCTGGCCAGCGCATGCTCGACGGCCTGCTCGTCGTGACCGTCGACTGGCCCGAGGTACTTCAGCCCGAGATCCTCGAACAGCACCTGCGGCTGCAGGACGTCCTTCAGGCCCTTCTTGATCCCGTGCAGCGTCTCGTACAAGGGCGGGCCGACCAGGGGCGTATGCGACAGCGTGGTCTTGATGTAGTCGAGCACGTGCTCGTACCGCTGCGACACCCGGACGGCCGCCAGGTGATCCGCCAGCCCGCCGATGGTCCGCTGGTAGGACCGGCCGTTGTCGTTGACCACGATGACGACACGCCGGTCCGGCGCCCCCGCGATGTTGTTCAGCGCTTCCCAGGCCATGCCTCCGGTCAGCGCCCCGTCGCCGATCACCGCGACAACCGAGCGGTTCGTCTCGCCCCGCAGCTGGTAGGCCTTGGCCAGCCCGTCGGCGTACGACAGGCTGGTGGACGCATGCGAGTTCTCGATGACGTCATGCTCGGACTCGGCCTGGCTCGGGTAGCCGGAGATGCCGCCGCGCTGCCGGAGGCTCGCGAACCCGGCCTGGCGGCCCGTCAGCAGCTTGTGCACGTAGGACTGGTGGCCGGTGTCGAACAGGATCCGGTCGACCGGCGAGTCGAATACCCGGTGCAGTGCGATGGTGAGCTCCACGACACCGAGGTTCGGCCCGAGATGACCGCCAGTCCTCGACACCGTCTTAATGAGCAGATCGCGGAGTTCCGCCGCCAGCAGCGGTAGCTCGTCCGGGCTCAGTTCCTTGAGGTCGCGGGGACCCGAGATGGACTTCAGCAGTGTCACCTTTGGTGTGCTCCCTCGCAGTCGCCGGCGGAGACTGAACCTGACCGATTCTATTTGGGCCGCACCGCAGCCGCACTCCAGCGCCGCCGGATACCTGACTTAAGCGTCATGGCCAGCGTCCGCCGGCCGGGATCGATGTCATACGTCCTGGTCAGCTGATCAGCGTACCGCCGCGTTTTCCCCTGATTTTGGCCGACCTTTACTAAGATGCTCGCCATTCGCCTAGCGCAAGTGCCCCGATCTGCTCCGGAGACCGCCATGACCAGGCTCTGCCGTATTCCCTTGTCGTCCCGCCCGTCCATGTCCGCCGGCGCGCTACTGGCCGCCGGCACGCTGGCCGCAGGAATGCTGACGGCGGGAATGCCAGCGGCGGGAATGCCGGCGGCGCTGGCGGCCGGGAAGCCGGCCGTCGGGAAGTCGGTCGCGTCGGCGGCTAGCGGGACGGGCTGGCAGCTCGTGCGGGATACCCACTACGGCCCGCCGAAAAATGAAAGCGGCTACGACGTCGTGCTCGCGCATAGCAGCGACGCCTGGTTCTTCGGCGGCACGAACCTGAAGCGAACCGGCCGGCCCATCGTCGAGCGCTGGATCAACCACGGCTGGCGCAGGCCAGTGCTGCCGGCCGGCCTGACCAGCTGGATCGTCGCGGCCAGCGCCGCCTCACCGAAAAATATCTGGGCGGTCAGCCATCTGGGCGGATACGTGCTGAACTGGGCCCTGGGCAAGTGGGCCACCGTGCCCAGCTGGACGCCGCTGCCGGGCAGGCAGTTCACCGGGATCACGGCCATCACGAAGAAGAACGTCTGGGTATTCGGGGCCTCGTCAGGTACCACGCCAGGCACCGGCACCTGGCACTTT
>DATGVY010000359.1:0-8429 GCA_035299845.1 Streptosporangiaceae bacterium | reverse complement strand
GGGGAGCTGTTCCCGATCAGCGGTTCCCGATCAGCCGGTCGCGATCAGCTGTTCCCGATCAGCGGTTCCCGATCAGCCGGTCGCGTGCAGCCAGCGCACCGGAGCACCCGCCGCGGCATGCCGGAACGGCTCAAGCTCGTCGTCCCAGGGCTGGCCGAGCAGCAGCCTGAGTTCTGCCTCCAGCGAGCCGCCCAGCGCCGGATGACGAGGCCCGTGCCGGTCCCGGAGCCCGCGCATCCCGTCGGCAGGCAATGCCCCATCGGCAAGCGCGTGACCGGACGCCGAGCCAGTCCCGGCAGAGTCAGGCCCGGCCGCTGCTGACCCGGCACCCGGCACGGAGACGGCTGGCTCCGGCCCGGACCCGAACTGGACCGGCCCGAACTGTGCCGACTCGAACTGTGCCGACTCGAACTGTGCCGGCTCGAACATGGCCGGCCCGAACTGTGCCAGCCCGAACATGGCAGGCCCGGACGCGGCGGAAGCTGGCACCGACGCCGAAGCGAGCGTCATGGCGGCGCGCAACCGCCCCTCGGGGACCAGCACATCGCCGTTGGCCGACGTCACGGCGGAGAACGTGCCGAGCGAGGGCGTGCAGCTATAGCGGACGGCGTCGCATCCCGGGCTGGCCTCCTCGGTGACCTCGAACCTGAGCAGGTTCCAGCCCGCCAGCGCTGACGTGATCGCGCCGGCGGTGCCCGGCCGGCCCTGCCAGTTCAGCTCGGCGCGCAGCATGCCCGGCGACGCGGGCTGATCCACCCAGGGCATAGTCACGGGCACGCCTATGACGCCCGCGACTGCCCACTCAATGTGCGGGCTCAGCGCCGGGGGCGCGGAGTGAACCTGCAACACGCCATGTACGGTCACGAGGCCTCCCAGCCAGCAGATGAGGTGCGTCTTCCCCAACGACCTCATCGCCCGCAGGCGCCCGGTTGCCGTTAGCCATGCTCCCAGGTACTAGTGACATTGTGCCTCACGACCCGCGCCAGTGCCAGCACCGCCCCCGAACTGGGCGCCGTGCGGGCCCGGATGGGATGGCTTCGCGCCCGCCGCATGATGTGATAGTCGGGTGATCCCGGCAGATGGGGCACCGGCTCCCCCGGCCGCCGCCGGCAACCTCGCCGGGCGCGACGTCACCGGGCTGCTGTTCGCGGCCGAGATGTACGGCGTCCAGCTGGACCAGCTCGCGGCCGTCCTTGGCGTCACCGAGCCGCGGGCCCGGGCAGTCGCTGCTCGCTGGCGCACGCAACGGTATGCGGAGTCGGCCAGGCTCGGGCCGGGAGCCCCGTGGATCTGGCTGACCAGGACGGGGCTGGCCAGCTGCGGCGTGCCGTATGCGCAGGCGCCGCCCGCCTTATCGAGGCTGGCGCACATCCGGGCCGTCGTCGCGGTGCGGCTCGCCCTGGAATCGGCGTCTGGCTATCGCGCCGCGGGCGCCTACTGGCGCAGTGAGCGCAGGCTGCGCGCCCGGTTAGGCGGCAGGGTCGGGCTGCGCGAGCATATCCCCGACGGCGAGGTGCACTGGCCCGACGGCGCGCCGGTCGCGTGGGCGGGCGAGTGCTGGGCAATCGAAGCCGAGCTGACGCCGAAGACTGTCAGCCGGACCATCGCCATCATGCGCGAGCTGCTGAGCCGCACCGGCGACTACGGCTGCGCCGCCGCCGACGTGCTGGTGCCCGGCCTGCCGCCGCGGCACACGCGGGCGCTGTACCTGTGCTCGGCCGCCGCCCGGCCCACGGTCATCAGGGCACGCGACGCCATCGGCAGCACGGCGGCCAGGATCGAGATCAGGGCGCTGCCATCCGGCGCGGCCATGGCGCCGGCCGTGCCGCCGCGTCCGGGGAAGCGCAGCTTACGCCAGGCCGGCGCGGGCCAGCAGGACGCGGGAAAGCACGGGACGACCCGATGATCGGCCGCTACGTCAGCCTGCTGGCCGTCCGCGCCGCCGCCCGCGGCGCGCTCCGGCTGATCCGGCTTGCCATCATGGCCGCGCTGATCATCGCCGCCGCGCCGGTGTCGCTCGTGGCCGCCGCCAGCGCCGCGACGGCCTGGCTGCGAGGCTGGGCGCCCGGCCGGCTGTACCGCGCCGCCGCCTGCTGTGCGCCGATGATCGCCGCCTGGCTCGCGGCGACCGAGTTCGCCACCGGCTCCTGGCGCGCTGCCGTGGCGGCCCCGTACCTCGCCTGGCTCGCCATGTGGCACGACGCGGCAGCGGGCCGTTATCCGGCCGCGGCTACGGTCATCGCTCCGGCCGCGATCCCGGTTGGCCTGGTCGCCGGCGGGCTCGCCTGGTCATACCGGCTCCGCTCGATGCATACCGGCACCGGCGGCCTGTCGCCCGGCTCGGCGGTCGCCTTCGACCTGCGCCAGTGGCGGCATCAGGTGCGGACCGCGCGCGCCAGGATCACTGCCCCCGGCTCGGTGCCGTTAACCAGCCAGAACGGGGCCGTCGTGGCTGGTGCCGTCATCAGGGCCGTCGGTCATCGGCCGGGTCTGCTCGCCAGGATCCCCTATCCGCGGATGCGCTCGCACCAGGTCGTGATCGGCACGACAGGAACCGGGAAGACCACGCTGCTGTTGCGGCTGTGGGCCGGCTTCATGGCCACCGCGCTTCAGCGGCACGCCGCCGGTGCCGGGCGCCCGCCGCTCCTCGTCGTGCTCGACTGCAAGGGCGGTGCCGACGCCAGGCGCATCGCCGACCGGGCCCGCCGGGTGCTGCGTGGCGCGGGCGCCCGCGCCACGGCCATCTGGCCCGACGAGGCCAGCCTCTCGCTGTGGGCGCTGCCGCCGCGGCAGCTGACGACCACCCTGCTCGACCTGATCGAGCACGGCAGCGGCGCGGCCGCCTACTACGCGGATGTGATGGATGCCGTGGTCGCGCTGGCCGTCGAGGCTCCGTGCGGTCCGCCGGCCAGCGCCGCGGACTTCCTTACCCGGCTGGAGCCTGGCTGGCTCAGCCTCGCCTACGCGGCGGGCGAGCATGACGCCGAGCTCGCGCTCATCCGCTCCTCGGCGCGGCAGGCCGGCGACATCGGGCTGCGGTTCCGGACCTTGTTCCGCCGGCTGGGCGGCGGCCTGGACGGGCCAGGCGGGTTCGGTGACGCTGACGCCTGGTACTGCATCCTGGAGGGGACCGCGGAAATCGCGGTCGCCGAGGCTCAGGCCAGGGCACTGACCGACCTGCTCGCCAGCTATGCGGCCCGCCTCCCTGACCGCGGCGGCCAGGCCAGGGAGATCCTGCTCGCCGTGGACGAGTTCAGCGCCGTCTCCCGGCGGCTGCCGATCTGGCAGTTGTACGAGCGAGCCAGGTCGCTCGGCCTGGCCGTGCAGGTGTCCGCTCAGTCCTGGCAGGGACTTGCCGCCGACGATGACGAGCGATACCGGATCGCCGCATCGGCCGATGGCGGCATCTGGCTGCTCCGCACCCCGCATCCCGAGCCGGTCACCGGCCTCGCCGGGTCGCGCAAGCTCGTGGACACGACCCGCCGGCTGCTCGGCGTCCCGGTATGGGGTCATCAGGGGACGTCGCGGATCCGCCTGGCCCCGGTCGTGGATCCCGCGCTGATCCGCTCGCTCGACGTCGGCCAGGCGGCCTACATCTACCGGGGCGGCGTGACTTTCGTCCAGGTCAAGAGACTGGTCGGCGGCCCGGCCGCGCTGCCAGGACCGGCTGGCGTGACGGTGCCATCCGCCGGCCGGCCTGCCCGCGGCCAGGTAGCCCCGGCACCGCCAGCTCATGGCCAGCCAGCACCGCCAGCCCCCGGGGACTCAGCTCCCGGACCGCCGGCCCGGGACCCGGCAGCGCCCGCACCGCCAGCCCGCGGCGGCTCAGCTCCCGGACCGCCAGCCCGGGGGCCGTCGGCCTCGGGGCCGCCGGTACCCGGACCAGCCGCCGTCCCGCGGCCAGGCATGGCGCGAGCACCAGCCGGGTCCGGGCAGTCGCTGCCGGATGTCGGGGAACTGCTGGACGAGGCGTTCGGGACGGAGGCCAGTCCATGACCGATCGCCGCCGCCGGCGCCGGCGGCCGGCCGATCCGTTCACTGTCCTTGGCCTGACGGCCCGGCCGGAGCTGACCGACGATGATGTCCGGGCGGCCTGGCGCCGCGTCGCCGCCGCCAGTCACCCGGACCGCCCGGACGGCGGCGATCCGGGGCGGTTCGCCCAGGCGGCTGCCGCTTATACCGAGCTGCGGACCCGGTTCGGCCGCGGCGAGGCCATCGCCGACACGCGCGCGCCCGGCCGTCCGGGACTGACCCAGGGCTCCCGGATGAGGGCGCGATATTCCCGGCGGCTGCCGCGGGATGTCGCGCGCCTGGCGTCCAGGGTCCGCCGGGGGCGTCCTGGCCGGCTCGCACTTCGGGTGCTTGCTGCCGCGGCGGCGAGCGCGGCGGCAGTGGCGGCGGCGGGATCCCAGCCCGCCGTACCGGCCCTGATCACCGGCGCGGTGACGTGGCTGGTGCTGACCGCCCGGCAGGACCTCGCGCCGCCGCCAGGCTAGCCGGGATCGGGTCTGCCGCCGGGCCGTCCAGCGGGCGCAGAGGCGCGACGGCACCCCGGATCGGTGGGTGGTTATTCCGCCGCGGCCGTTTGGCTATCTGGTTTGACGCTCGTTGTCAGCGGTGGCGCTTCGAGGCCGCAGTGGAGCCATTCCGCGGGCGCGGGTGCGCCGGCTGGGCGTGGCACCCGTTCGGGGTTGGTGATCGTGAACGCGGCCAGCACCCCGCCGGCGGCGCACAAGACGGCCGCTATCAGCACCGCGGTCCTGAATCCTGCGGCGAGCGCGGCCCGGTGCAGGTAAGCCGTGCCGGTGATGCCCGCCAGCGCGGGCAGCACGGCGACGGCCAGCAGGCCGCCGAACCGGGCCACGTCGTTGTTGACCGCCGACGCGATACCCGAGTGCTCCGCGGGCGCGGAGTCCATCGCGGTCGCGGTGAGCGGCGCGACCGTGACCGCCAGCCCGAGCCCGAAGACGACGACGGACGGCAGCACATAAACCGCATAGTTGGACCCATAGGTGGCGAGCACGAGGAGCCCGAGGCCAGCACCCACGACCACGGGGCCGACGCTCATCTGCAGGCGAGGCCCGATCTGGCTGGCGAGTCTCCCGGAGCGAGACGACAGGGCCAGCATGATGGCGGTCAGCGGGAGGAACGCGAGGCCGGAGTCGAGCGGCGAATAACCCGACACGACCTGGAGCTCCACCGGCAGCAAGAAGGTCGCCCCGGTCAGCGCCGCGTACACGATGAACGTCACGGCGTTGGTCGCCGCGAACTGCCGCACCCGGAAGATCGAGAGCGGCAGCATCGGCGCGGCCGCAGTGCGCTCCCGGATCAGGAAGGCGGCCAGCCCCGCGGCGCCGATGACCGCCATCGTGAGCACCGCGGTCGACGACCAGCCGAGCGTCGGGGCCTCGATGAACGCGAACGTGATGCCGGTGAGGAACACCACTGCCGCCAGCGCGCCCGCATAATCGATCGTGCCGGTCACGCTCGGGTCACGCGACTCAGGGACATGTTTTGCGCTCAGCGCGACGACTGCGGCCGCGATGGGGACGTTGATGAAGAATATCCACCGCCACGACGCGGCCGTGATCAGGTAGCCGCCGAGCAGCGGCCCGGCGGCGGTGGCCACACCGCCAAGGCCGGACCATGCGCCGATCGCCCGGGCGCGGTCGGCGGGCGCGAACGACGCTTCCAAGATCGCCAGGCTCCCCGGCGTGAGGAGCGCGGCGCCGACACCCTGGAGCACCCGGGTGACAATGAGGAACACCGCGCCCGGGGCGAACCCGCACGCCGCGGAGGCCAGGGCGAACCACACGATGCCGATCGAGTAGACCCTTCGCCTGCCGAAGCGATCGCCGAGCGAGCCGCCGATCAGCAGGAACGCGGCGAGGGTCAGGGTGTAGCCGCTCATCACCCACTGCAGGGCAGCAACGCCGGTGTGAAACTCACGTCCGATGGTCGGCAGGGCGATGTTGACGACCGTGGCGTCGAGCGCCGCGATCCCCGAGCCGAGCACGGTGACCGCCACCACCCAGCGCCCGGCCGCCGAGGAGTACGAAAGGGCGGGGGGATCCGCTGTGGTCATGTCTCGTGCCGGCCCATCCTCGGTACCGCCGAGTCCTCCGGCGCCAGGTTGGTCTTCGCCGACAACCTATACGCCAGCGGGCCGGTTACGGGCCGCTGTGCGAGGACTGCCTGGAGGTCGTCACTAGCGCCCACGCCATCGCCGCGCCATCCAGCCGCCAATGATGCCTGCGGCGAGCGCCAGGGCTGCCCCGCTCGCTACACGCGGCCACGTCTGCGACTTCGCGACCAGGCTGCCGGCCGTGACCAGCAAGCCGGCCTGAATCACCATAAGCAACGAGGGCACTCGCGGCATTTGACCGCCACCCCTTCGAACCGTGATGTCAGCCAGCGGGTTCTCGTGGGTCAGGTCAGGCGGCCCGTCTGTCAGGAGGCTCAGCCGGAACCACCGGCCCTTGCGGATCAGGGCCGGCTGAATCCGGACAGTCTGCACAGGGTGGCCGAGGTCACCCATGGCCCCCATGCCGGGTGCGTCCTGACCTTTCCCGAGGGACAGGCGAGAAGCGGCCACGATGGGCACGCCGATGTGGAACAGCAGCGGCTTGCCCTGCTCAAAGTCGCTCGGGCGGACGGCCTTCCGGCTTCTGCTTTCGACAGCCAGGATGGCCAGATACGGGTCGGCCACGATCTGGTCCCTGATAGTGACCTTGATCTCACCCGAGCTCCGCGACGGCAATCCGACGGTCAGCAGGAGTGACGCGGCCTCGACGGTGTAGACGAGGCGTCGGTGTGGGCCGCCGGTCAGCCAGGCGTAGAGCATGAAGCCAAGCGTCAGCGCGGCGAGCGCGATAAGGAGGTACGAAAGGGTGGTGGCCGATGTGTACCACGGGCTGGTTGCGTGCGTTGCATGCACGGTCGGTATCTAACCGGCTAGGGCATGATTCCGTGACTTAATCGGACCAACTGCCCCGCGGGCGGTCAGGCATGAGGCGAACCTATATGGAGGGCAGCCTCCAGAAGCACGCGCGCGTGAGCTAGGGTCGAATTGGGAGCTTGATTGGCGATTGTCCGCCGGCGCCGCTCCGGACTGGTAACGCGAGGCAAGGAGGTCCTTGATGGGCAAATGGCAGCTCGACCCGTACCACACCCAGGTCGAATTCTCCGCCAGGCATCTGGGGATGATGACGGTGCGGGGTTATTTTGACGAGGTCAGCGCGACCGCCGATATCGACCCCGGCCACCCCGAGGCGTCATCGGTGGAGGTGACCATCTCCACGGCCAGCATCCGCACCAACAACGGGATCAGGGACAACGACCTGCGCTCGTCGAACTTCCTGGAGGTGGACAAGTTCCCGGTGATCACGTTCAAGAGCACCGGCATCGAACCGTCCGGGCCGGACCGCTACACGCTGACCGGTGACCTGACCATCAAGGGCACCACCCGCCCGGTGGCGCTCCAGGTGACGAAGTACGGGGAGTTCAACGACCCTGGGATGATGGGACACCGAATCGCCTACGGCGCCACTACCAAGATCAACAGGAAGGATTTCGGCCTGAGTTTCAGCATGATCCTGGATGGCAGGCTCGTCGTCAGCGAGGAGATCCAGATCATGATTGAGGGCGAACTCGTCGAGCAGCAGGAGGCTGCGCAGACCGCCAGCAGCTGACACCGCCGGGCCACGGCACGCATCGCCCGGCTGCCTCAGTAACACCAGATCGACGTTGGGGCATCGGCGTCGAGTCCGGCACGTAGCCCCGATGGCTAGCCGGGAGCCGGTCCGGTGGCGACCGGTCGGGCTGGATCGGTGATCCAGCCCGACCAGGAACCGACGTACAGCGCAGCGGGCACCCCCGCCAGCGCGAGAGCAAGCACCTCGTGCGCGGCGATAACGCCGGACCCGCAGTACGCGCCGACCGTTCGCCCGGGGGGTGGCCGGCAGCGGGTGCCTGGCCCCGGCTCCCGGCGGTCCGGCAAGATCACGATCCAGGTCGACGAAGACTGCCCTCGGCAGGTGGCCTGCCTGGTAGCCCTCGGCTCCCGGCGGGGGCGCGTGCCCGGTGAGGTAGCTGGCTAGCGTCACGACGTCGATCAGCGGGCTGGCTGGGACGTTCATGCCTGGGGATAACCTCTCGATTCCTGTGGATAACCGTGTCCGGGAATGTCTGGTTCCCAGTGCTGACTGTGGACAAACGCCCGATTCAGCGGGCCGCCCCGCCCGCCTGGCGCAGCCAGCCAGCAACCTGAGCGGCATGGGCGTCGGGCGGGAACGCCCGCAGCAGACTTACTCCACCCGGCCGCCGTTCAGCGCGGGCTCGCCAGCCCGCTGTCATAGGTCCACCAGCACCAGCTGCGGCACCAGCTGGTCCGCCGAGGTCAGCGAGCCGTGCATGCCGATCAGCGCGGA
>DATGVY010000358.1:0-2057 GCA_035299845.1 Streptosporangiaceae bacterium | reverse complement strand
GCCAGCATGGCCCCGACCAGGGCGCCAAGGACGACTCGTGGCAGCCGGACCTGCCAGACGATGGTCACGTCGACGGCGGGGACAGACAGCGCCGGATGCCAGGGCAGCCGGGCCAGCAGCGCTTCGCCGACCATCGGCAGCGACAGGCCCGCCGGGCCAACCGAGATACCGACCGCCACGGCCACCACGAGGGCCGCGATGGCCACTGTGAGCGGCCGCCCGGGCCTCACCCGGGCAACCTGTGTGTGCGCAGACGCCGTCCTGGCCGCGGCAGCCGGGCTGCCCGTAGCCGGGGTGCCCGTAGCCGGGGTGCCCATGACCGGGGTGCCCGTGGCTGCGCGGCCAGGAACGGCTGGATTCACGTGCTGCTGCCCTTGGTGATGGCGGTCTCGACCGTATGCAGCAGATCGGGGATGCGCGGGCCCCAGCGGGAGGCGATGTCGTCATTGAGCGCAATGACATGCCCCGCCTTGACCGCGGTGAGGGCCGACCAGCCGGGACGCTTGGCGACGGTTGCCCCGCTCTGATGGCAGCAGATCGTGTCGGCCAGGATGACGTAGTCGGGATTCGCCTTGACGATGTACTCGGCAGACAGCTGCGGGTAGCCGCCGGCGGCCGCGGCGCCGGTCGCCTGGTCCGCGATGCTCTTCATGCCGAGCAAGTCAAGCAGTTGCCCGACGAAGGTCGCCGATGTGACCGAGTAGTAGGTCTGGTCGAGCTCGTAGTAGTAGGTGATCGGCGCGGAGTGATGCGGCTCCGCGGCGGTGATCTGGGCGAGCTGGCGGCGCAGCGTGGCGTCCTCCTGCGCGGCCTGGGCAACATGGCCGGTGGCCCGGCCAAGTTCGTCGAATTGGGTGTACACGTCGGAAAGCTTGACCGCGGCCGGCAGTTCCAGGACCGGGATCTTGAACGCGGCGAGTTGCTTGATGAGCTTGGCGCTGTCGCCGGACACGACGACCAGGTCCGGCTTGTAGGCCACGATCGCCTCGACATTGGCCGCGAAGGCGGTCAGCTTCGTCCTGGGTGCCTGCGGCGGGTAGTCCGAGTTGTTGTCCACCGCCTTGACCTGGCTCCCGGCGCCGATCGCGTACAGCATCTCGGTGGCCGTCGGGGACAGCGAGATGATCGCCCGCGGCCGTGAACTGAGGCGCACGGTGCCGTTGGCCGCGGTGACCGTCGCCGGGAAGCTGCCACTCGCCGCGCCACCGGCGGAGCTGGCTGGGCTGGCCGCGGTTGCCTGGGAGCTGCCGCACGCGGCGCATGCGGTGGCGAGAACTGCGCCGGCAAGAACTGTGCCGGCGAAAGCTTTGGCGGCCGCGAGGGCCGGTAGACGGCGGGAGAGAACCCGCATGATCATCCTCCGTCGGGTCTGGAGGACGAAGTGCGCCCGCTGCGACGCCCGACGGGGCATCGAAACGAGCCGCCCTTCCTCCGAGGACAGCACGTGAGCGCGGGCCAGGCGTCCGGGCTCATCCCGCTGGGCTCATGCACCCAGGGGCATTACCGTTGCGGGACAGCGCCGGAATCTCACCGGCTTCGCTGGGTCAGCACCATCCCGGGCAGACCCGGGACAGCCGTACCTTATCGCAGCTGAGCCCAGGCATCGGCGGCTGACCGCAAGCTGCGCCGCCTGGTACTGCAAGCTGCCGGGGCCGGCTATGACGACAGGGCGCATGATGGGCCTTACGCTGTCATAAGGATCGGCGTGCGCCGCGGCGGGCATACTCGGAAGCAGCGGTGCTCTGCCGGGCACCGGGCAAGAGCAATGGAGCTTGACGTGGCGGAGCCGGACGGGGGGCTGGTGATTCCGGAGGGCGGGTTCTGGCCGGCCCCGGAGATCCCGCAGCCGAACATCTACCCGATGGAGTGGCGGGTCGAGACAGACAAGCTGGCCGCGATCTACGAGAAGTCCAAGCTGGCCCTGTGGAACCCGGCTGACCTGCCGTGGGACGGCCTGCGTGCCGAGGACTTCACCGCCGAGCAGCGCCTGGGGATCATGTACTGGTTCTCGGTGCTGGCCAATTTCGACGCCTCCGGGCCGGCGGTGTTCGCCCGCG
>DATGVY010000357.1:0-2829 GCA_035299845.1 Streptosporangiaceae bacterium | reverse complement strand
ACCGGACGTCTACCTTTCGATGGATCCGGCTCTCCAGTGTGGGCTGCCGCAGGCGCATGCCTGGTCGGGCGACCCGCATGGAGCGCCTGATGACACGCGCGGCAGGTCACCAGGGTCTTGCGACGCCGCGCCAGCATCGCTTGGACCCAGGTGGGGACGGGGGACCGCCCGGGCGTCTGGCGGGTCTTGAGGTGCTGGATGTGATGCACCTCGATGTGGTGCGTTGCTCCGCACAGCTCGCACCGGTCCGCAAGGAGCCGTTCGAGCAGTGCGGAGCGGGTGTTCCAGACCTGAGGCGGGTCGTCCACGAGGAGTGCGTCCAGCCGCCGGGCGAGCGCGATGCCGCCCCACGCGGCGACCACGGGCGGCTTGGTCGGCCGCTCGATGGTGACCTGGAGGCCCTGGCGTGGCCCCGCGGCCGTGCGGAGCGTCGTATGGTAGCGCCGGTAGATTTGGGCGACGCTGGTCTTGAATTGGGCGGCCAGCGTACGCACCAGGGACGCTTCCATGACGCCGCGCAGGCGCCTGAGCTGCGCCAGGTTCTGAGCCAGGCGATAGTATTCCACGACCCCCCGATACTCCTGCTGGTACTGCGCCACGATGCTGAAGGCCGAGTCGTGGCTGCGGGCGGGCAGGGGGCGCGGGCGGCCGTGGTGTTGGTACCGCCGGCATTTCGCTTGCACGACTTCCCGCGGGACGTGGAGACCGAGTTGGCCATTGAGCGAACGCCGCCCCAGGCGGTCATGATGGCTGTCCGCCTGCAGCGTGGTGATCGCGTAGCCCAGGAAGTGCGCCGCTTCCGGGGTGGCGTGCGTGATCCGCGTCTTGGGCTCCGACAGCTCCAGGTGGAGCGCCTCTCGAAGGAAGTGTCCGAGCCGCTCTTTGATCGCCTCGGCCTCGGCCCGTGGGCCACTGAACCCTAGCAGGAAGTCGTCCGCGTAACGGATGTAGCGGCGGCGGCGATAGCTCGGGTCGTGCGGGTCGATGGACGGCAGGCGCTGGAGCGGCTGACGCCGCGGCCGGGCTTCCGTCGGGCGGCCCGCGCGGACGCGCGCTTGCAGCCGCTGCGCGAGGCGTCTGTACGCGGCATTCTTCCGGCGATGGGTGCCGCGGTTGTAGGCTGGCAGGAGCGTCGTCTCGACAAACCGGTCCAACCGGTCGAGGTCGCGGTTGGCTAGCAGGGGACTGACCACGCCGCCTTGCGGCACGCCGCTTAACGTCGGGTGGACCGGCCAGTCGGCCACGTACCCCGCCCGGAGCAGGTGTTCGATCAGCCGCAGGAAGCGCCGATCGTGGATCTGCTCCCGCAGGATCGCCAGCAGGATGCCGTGATCCAGCCGGTCGAAGCACGGCGCGAGGTCCCCTTCAATGAACCAGTGCGTCCCGGTCCATTGCTCGGCCAGCGTCCGCAGGGCCGTGTGGCACCCGCGGCCCGGTCGGAACCCGTGCGAGCTCGGCTGAAACTGCGGCTCGTAGTACGCCTCCAAGAGGGAGCGCAGTACTGCTTGCAGCAGCTTGTCCGACCAGGTCGGCAGGCCCAGCGGTCGCTTCTTCGTCGTGCCTTTCTTCGCGAGGAAGGTGCGCCGCACCGGCGTCCACCGGTAGCGCTCCTGGCGGAGGGCCGCGATGATCGCCGTGATTTTGGTCTGGGTCATGCCGTCCACGGTTTCCGGCGTGCTCCCGGGGGTCAGGGCCCCGCGGTGGCGCGCCAGGCGCCCGTACGCACGGAGGTACAGCGCGGGGTTGTACAGTTGCCGATACACGTCCCGCAACGGCAGTCCGCGCCTGCCGCGTTCCCGGATGATGCCCAAGACCGTTGCGGCGCTCCGCATCTCGCGTACCTCCCGGGTTGAGCATCCCCACACCTGTCCCCCTTCGCCAGGTAGGCGGCTTTCCCGCCCGCAGACTACTACGGGGACTCCGTCGCCCTAGGCCTCGCGGCCCGTAGGCGATCCCGCGTTCTCCCGACGTGCGACGTCCGAGCGCGCCGTAGGTGCCCCGTCCGTTCCCTTCAGTGGGGTCGTTCCCCACCGCCTGCCGACCAGAGGCGTTCCCACGCCCAGTAGCAGCGTGGTGATGTCGGCAGCCCCGCTCTAGAGGCGCTGTGATCGGGGGAGTGGTCATTGACTCGCTGGGGACTGGGGTTCAGGCAATGCGGCTTTCACCGTAGCGCGCGGGTCTTGCGAGACGGTAGCCTAAGCGCCTTCGGCATCCTCCCGCCTTGGCGGCATGCGATTGTCCCCTTTCACTTTCGTGGCCAGGTAAGCCGTTGACCCAAGGGTTACCTGCCTCTGAACCCTTCCTGTCTGCGACAGGGATCGCACGTCATGATGACGCGGCGCATTACTGGAGCACCTCGGTGGCTTGCAACAGCACCTGCTGCGGGATGGTGAGCCCGAGCGCCTGGGCGGTGTTGAGGTTGATCACGAAGTCGAAGGCCATCGGCTGCTCCACGGGCAGGTCCGCGGGCCTGTCGCCTTTCAGGATGCGATCGACGTAGTAGGCGGCGCGGCGGTACAACCCCGCCGCGCTGGTCCCGTACGCAAGCAGGCCGCCGTCTCGGGCGAAGCCCTGCTCTCCGGCAACGGCGGGCAACCGGTACCTTCCGGCGAGATCGATTACCCGTCGGTGGTAGCTGTAGAGCACGGAGTCCTGCAGCATGATCAGCGAATCGGCCTGCTCCCGAGCCGCCGCGGCGAACGCGGCTTCCAGATCGCCGGGCCCACGCGCGTTCACGAGCTGCGCTTGCATGCCTAGCGCTTCGGCTGCCCGCTCGACTTGAGCGTAGGCGGGCCCCAGGCCGGGATTGTCGGGGTTCGAGAGCACGGC
>DATGVY010000356.1:0-10407 GCA_035299845.1 Streptosporangiaceae bacterium | reverse complement strand
CCAAGGCGATGTCGACGACGGGCCGCGGTGTCAGCGCGCCGCCGCCCGCGGCCGGGAGCGCCCGGAACGCGAACCTCATTGCGGAGCCGCGCCGGTGATGGCCTGCTCGGAGTCCGGGACACGGAACATTGACTGCGCGCGCTGGCGGTGCTTAGCCAGCCAGGCCACGACCTCCTTGGCCGATGGGGCAGCAACGAGTACATCATCGCCGCGCATAGCCACCCAAAGGCCGATGAACGGGCGTAGCGCCTCCACTTGGGGCTCTCGCCGCTCGGTGGTGCCGGCAGCCAGTGGCCGTGGTGGCGCGGCGACTGAGGAGGCCACCGGGTGGTGTCCCTGGGGGGTAACCGCTCGTGCAGCAGCGAAGCCAAGACGGGTCAGGGCGCGACGCGCCTGATGGGTTGTGAAGTCCGCTCGGTCGAGCCCGGTTACCAGGGACAGGACCTGCTTGGGCGGCCAGCGCCGGCCGTTGATCACTACGAAATGCTCATGGATCGGTTCGGGCAGCGCTCCCTGGAGGGCTGCTTCCACGCTCCGGGAGTCCAGGTCAAACTGGCGCCCCGAGACCGTCATCGTCGTCATGGATATCTCCGATAGGTATTCTCTGTAGCATCTTCTCTGAGTTGTCTCTACTGTAGGAGACTGGCCGGGCCTACGCAAGCAGAGCAGGATCGACCAGCCGACGGCGCTAAGAGAAGCAACCGCGCTGTTGGCAGGGCACGGACCGCACCCCAGGACGCCAGATCTCTGCTCGATCTCTGCCACGCCCAGAGCCTGCGCTACCGCCAGCGACGCGGGAGCCGGCCCGGCGCGGGCCAGGCATCCTTGTGACTTTGGCCGGTAAGTGGCGGGGAATCTCCGGCATTATGTGGCGGCACGGAGTGCGGGCGTGTAAGCCAGCCAGGTGAGCCGAAGCACGGTGGTTGGCACATGGGCGCGCTTGTTGGCACCAAGATCGCCGGTGAGGCCCTCGGAGCGAGAGGCCGGGTCGGTTCCTCCAGCTCAGCGGGCCCGAGTCGTAGAAACGTCGGTGCCAACAGCGGTGCTGTTTTCTGCCCGTGGTGATAGTAACGCGCCTATGCGGTGCCACCTGGGCGTGCCTCGCCGTCGAAGAACCGCAGGTCGGCTAGCCTCACTGGTGCCACCTACCGCGCTTCGGCACACCAGGGCCTGCGGATGCGTGGAATGCGAGGATTACCCCACGGCCCGGAGCGACGCTACAACGGAGTGTTTCGTGTGCTGCAAGCACCGGGAGCAGGGACCGCTACTGCCCGGGAGGCTCGGTCGGCGAAGATGGACTGGCTGTTGTCTCTCACCTGCCACCGGCCGCGCCGGCCACTATCGCCGTCGGCGGGCTGGTCAGCGAAGGTCGTCGGCGGGGTCGCGTGCCCGGTGGGCGGAGGCGGGTGCGTCATGGGGTGTGGATGTCGCCGGCGGGCGCTGGCTGGTTGATGTCGGGTTGGTCCAGCTGTTGCTGGCGCCATTGGCCGGGCGGGCGTGCGTGGTGTCGGCGGAACGCCGCGGCGAAGGCGTAGGGCGAGGCGTAGCCGGTGCGCGCGGCGATCTGCGTGAGTGTCAGCTCGCCGGTGCGCAGGTGATCTCGGGCCAGGGTCATGCGCCAGTCGGTCAGGTACTGGATGGGTGGCTGGCCGAGTGCCTGCTGGAAGCTTCGCGCGAAGGCTGCCCGTGACAGCCCGCTGACGGCGGCCAGTTCTGGCACCGTCCACGGGCGGGCGGCGTCTGCGTGCATGGCGCTCAATGCGGGGCTGAGCCTCGGATCGGCCGACGCCCGGTACCAGCGAGGCGCCGTGGCGCTGCGCTGGAAGCACGCGCGCAGGGCGAGCACCAGAAGGACGTCCAGGAGCCGGTCGAGCACTGTCTGCTGGCCGGGCGCGGAGGCGGCGAGCTCACGGGACAGCAGGGCGATGACGTCGTGCAGGGGGTCGTCGGCGGCTGCGGAGAGAGGAAGGATCGGCGGGAGCGCCTCGATCAGGCCCCGGCCGACGTCGCCGGAGAACCGGTATGCGCCGCACAGGAACACGCTCGCGCGCGGGTCGCCGGAGGGCTCATCGCCGGCATGGCGGGCCCGGAACTGTTCTGGCGGCAGGCAGGTGGCGGCGGGCTGGTGAGCGAGGTGGTGGTCGGGGCCGCCCCGGACGAGCGCCACGTCGCCGGGCGCGAGCTCGAGCGGGGCGCGCGGATCGTCGAGCCGCAGCCACGCCCGTCCCTGGATGACGGCATGCACCGCCAGCTGGATGGTGCCGGGCAGCCGCAGGCCCCACGGGGGCTGGGCCACCGACCGGGCGAAGACGCCGCCGGAGGCGCGGGCCCTGGCCAGGTGATCTTGCAGAACGTCCACGACATGAGTGTCTTACGTAATGAATCAAGCGTCAAGCGCATTGATTAACTCAGTGACCGCTCGCAGGATCGAGTCATGGCTAATGCACCTTCCTGCGCGCTCGTGCTCGCCGGCACCGGAAAGACCGGCTCCCGAGTCGCCGGCCGACTGGCCAAGCTCGGCCTCAGCGTCCGCACGGCGGCACGCAACGGCGCGGATGTGCGCTTCGACTGGGACGACCCGGCCACCCACCGCCCCGCCCTCGACGGCGCCGACCGCGTCTATCTCGTGGCGCCCGTCATGAGAACGGACTTCGCCGGCCAGGTGGCGAGCTTCCTGGATCTCGCCGAGGCCGTCGGCGTGCGTCACGTGACCTACCTCAGCGCGTTCGGCACCGGCCAGGCCCCGCCGCAGGTCGCCCACCGGGCCGTCGAGCTCGACCTGATGGGCCGCGGCGCCGTCACGCACTCCATCCTGCGTCCCGCCTGGTTCATGCAGAATTTCAGCGAGACATTCCTCAGGCCCGTCGACGGCGTGATCACGGTGCCCACCGGTGACGGCGCCGAGGCCTTCGTCGACGCCGAGGACATCGCCGCGGTCGCCGCCGCGACACTCGCGAGCCCCGGCGCCCACGTCGGCGCCCAGTACGCACCGACCGGCCCCGAGGCGCTCACCGTGAGCGACGCGGCCGACGTCATCGCCGGCGTCACCGGCCAGCCAGCCAAGCACAACGACATCGACCGCGAGGCATGGATCGACGGCAGCGTCGCGGCCGGCGTGCCCGCCGAGTACGGCCAGATGCTCCGCAGGCTGACCGAGACCATCGCCTCCGGCCACGGCTCCCGGCCTAACAACGACGTCCAGAACGTCACCGGAGCGCCGCCGGCCAGGTTCGCCAGCTTCGCCCGGCGAACCGCACACGCCTGGGCGTAGAAAGGACGGCGCGGTGAGCACGATCAACGACCTCGGCGACTTCACGGCGCTGGACCCGTTCTTCCGGATCATCCAGGAGGGACTCGACGGCCTCGCCGACGGCGGGCACTTCTTCGACCTGCTGGCCGAAGACGTCATCTTCGACTACATCATCACCACTCCCGGCTACCCGCGGCACGTCGAGGGCCGCCAGGCCATCGCAGAGCTATACCGCCCCTACGGCGACACGTTCGTCTTGGACCGGTGCCACGATCTCGCCGTCCACCACGACCCCGCCACCGGCGTCGTCGTGCTCGAATACGCCTCACAAGGCCGCGTCGTCCCGACCGGAGCTCCCTACGCCAACCGGTACATCTCGGTGCTCACCATCACGGACCGCAAGATCCGTCGCTGGCGTGACTACCTCGACCCGGTGGCGGTCTTCGACGCCATCGGCTGGCCTTCACACTAGAACGATGCCGTGAGCCAGACCGGCCTCCCGCCACGAACCCCAAGCGGCGATCCGGCAGGGCACTTACAGCAAACCCGAGCAGGACTTGCCAGCAGCACCAGCGGCACTAACCCCTGCCTCGCGGCCAGCATCACGGCTTCAAGATCATCCCGGTTGCGGCTTTTGGATTCACCTTGGCTAGACCCCTGACCGACGCGGAAGCACGGGCAGTGGGCTGGTAGTGCTCCCGTGCCAGCCGGGCACTGCGCGAGGTGGCCGGTGCCGAGCATGTGTATCCGGCCATGATCAGCAATCAGGTGAAGCACCTGCACGTTCACCTTCTGGCCAGGTACCCGGGGACCCCGCGGGAGTACTGGTGGGACCATGTAGATGAGTGGCCAGACGCCCGCCGCGGCGGTGAACCGGAGATCACCGTGTTCGTCCGCAGCCTGGACCACCATGATCACTCATGACCCAAGGTAGTCCCTTCCTCGTGGCAACACCCTGGTCCATCACCCTGGCAAACGACAACAGTGCGTCCGCGTGAGATCCATGTACTGCCACAACTGCCACACTCGCCGGACTGGTCGAAAGGCTCGTCGGGGGTATCCATTAACCGGAGTAGTCCATGTCAGCGGCCCGCCATGGCCGCCCGGCTGGCGAGCGCTCCATGCTGGGCGGGTGGCCCCGTTTTCCCGGCGGCACGGCGGGCGCCGTCCGGGGCCTGCGACTGGCGATCAGGTCCCTGTAGCGGACCGGGTCATGCCCGGCGGCCAGCTCGAGCACGCGGTAGAAGAGCAGCCCCGCGGCTGGCGGGCCGGCGGGGTGCGGGTTCGGTCGAAGATCGTGCCCGCCGTCACCGACGTACGCGCGCCGCGCACCAGAACCGGCCATCACCAAGTCGCCAGCCGCCAGCATGGCCGCAATCCGGGCAGGCAAAGCCCGCCGGCCAACGCAGCCACTCCAGGTAGTCCAGGCAGTCGGCGTCGGTGCGGAACAGGCCTGGAACTCGCCAGCGGACCTGGGGTAGTGCACGCCAGCACGAGGGTGATCCACAGCTTTAGGTTACTCCGGTTTAAATGGATACCCCCGAGGCTCGTAATGACACGGAGCAGGAGCATCTGAAAGTCCGCGAAGCAATTAACGTGTGTGTCGATCAGCTATTGCCCCGGTGGCCGCTAGCCCTATCCAGGCGACGGCCACGGCCATCACAAGCTACCCTATGAACGGGATATGCTCCGTGGCCTCAATGCGCCGGGTTAGTTCCCGGTGCGCGTTGCTTAGGCGCATCTCGGCCTGCTCGATTGCAGTTCGTAGCAGCGAGTCGCGATCTCGGATGTCCCGGCGCATGACGCCGGCCTGCTCCAGGAGTAGTTCCCCCGCTGATGAAGCAACTCGATCTTGCCCGTATCCGGCGCGACGACGTTCCATTCAATCTTCTTCTCGACGGCCATCGTCTCGGCGGCACCGCCAAATCGGCACTCACCCTCGTCTGACCGCCAAGGCCTCTGCTCGCGCCTCCAAAGGCGGGCTCGCGGCGAGACGTCGACATTCCCGGCTGGCTATTCGCTCTCCTGCAGCGGATCAAGGCTCATGGCCGCCGGTGCCGGTGCCCGCGCCGTGACGACGGCACGAGCGCGTGCGGGTCGCGCGAGGCGTTCCTGTTCCTGGGGGCGGAGGCCGGCCATGCCCGGCGGTCGAACTACGCCACCCGCGTTTTCCGCCCCGCCGCCGACGGCGTCTACCCGGCGGAGAAACGCCGCCGCGGCTACCACACCGAGCGCTGGCGGGTGCACTGCTCACGCGACCCGTTCCCCGGCATCCCGGTGCCGATGAAGGGCATGCACCGGGCGAAGGCAGAACAGCTGGCCGAATGCTCGTGGGCGGCGCTTATTCCGGGCCTGACACCCGCACGGGCTGTGGCACGGCCACCAGACGGCGATGCGCCGCGACCGGGTTCCCAGAGTCTTGCGCCGTGACCGCCTCGGCCACGGCGCCTCGGGCGACATCGCCGACCACTACACCCGCATCGATGACGAGATGATCGAGGAATGCTGACCCGCCAGACGCGACGATGGCAGACGGCGGTCGCGGCCAGGGCGCGCATCGACGAGGCCCGCCGCACGCGGCCACAAGGCCGGCTGGCTCGGCTACGACCGCGCTTACACCGCCGCGCTCCCCGGGCGCTTCCAACTGCCCGCCCGCGCACTCGGCTACCGGCTGGTCATGGACTACAAGATCGATCAGCTCGGCATCCAGGCCGGCAGCGGCGGCGCGCTGCTGGTAGAAGGCTCCTGGTGCTGCCCCGCCCTGCCCGGGCCGCTGGTCGCCGCCACCACCGAGCTGCGCGATCACGCCATCAGCCGCGAGCAATACGACCAGCGGATCGCCGCCCGCGGCCCCTGGCGGCTCAAGCGCAAGGACGGGCCCGACGCCGACGGGTACCAACGGCTATTCTGCCCCGCCCTCGGCGACCACCCCGGGCTGATGTGCCCGCTGCGCGAAACCTCGCTGTCACCGCGCGACGGCCGGCCCAAGGTCCTCGCCCCGCCGCAGGAACCGCCGAAAGTCTGCACCCAGACCGCGATCACCATCCCCCCAGACGCCGGTGCCCGCTACCGCCAGGACCTGCCCTGCGGCAGCCCGGCCTGGCACGAGTCGTTGGGCGGTGAGGTCTTGTTCGTCGGTGGAGCAGCGGGCGTAGCCGATCAAGGTCTCGGGCATGGCCCCGGAGTGTACGTTCAGCCCCCGGCAATCGGAATTTTCACCGTACGGGGCTACTGCAACACAGCAGGTCAAGGTTCCGGCGGTCGGATCGTTGTCAATGTTCGAAGTCGCGTGCACGGATGTCCGAAGCCCTCTGCCCGCACCCGGAGTTGCTGATCAGGTGAAGCGACGCAAGCGTCCCCGGGAACTCCCGATAAAGAAGGCAGTCCCGTCAGAGAGGCTCTGCGGCGCCAGAAAGCCGACTGCGACTGCGGGACTCCGGTCAACGGCCGAAGACCTCGTCCAGCAGCTCCCCGACAGTGCCGGTCCACTTGAGCGTCAGGGCGTCGTGGATGCCCTGCCACTGCGACTCCTTGCTCACCGAGACAATCGGCGCGGTGACAACAGGGTGGTTCAGAAGCCACCCCAGAGCGAGGCCGGCGGGCGTGACCCCCTGGGTCTCAGCAATGCGGTCGAACTCCCGTAGCTTCGCGACGGTTGCGGGGTCGTCGAGCAAGTGAGCCGACCTCGAGGCGACGCTGGCCCGGCTTCCCGGCGCGGGGCGCTCCCCGTTGCTGTAGCGGCCGGCCAGGAGGCCATTAGCCAGAGGCGAGAAGGGCGTGTACGCGAGCCCTTCGGACTGCACGAGGGGCAGCACGTCTTTGTCGTCACCGCGGGCGAGCAGCGAGTACTGGTTCTGGACCAGCTCCGGGCGCAGGAGCCCCAGGCGGTCGGCGGTCTCAAGAGCGGAGGCGAGCGCTTCCCCGTCGACGTTGGACAGGCCGTAAGCGCGGATTGTCCCGTTTTCGACGGCGCGGCTGAACACGGGCAGCGACTCGGCCCACGGCGTGTTCGGGTCCACCTGGTGGGCGACGTAGAGGTCGACCCGGCCGAGGACGGCGATGCTGTGCTCCAGCTGCCGGGCCACGCGGTCAGGCGAGAGGTCCGGCCCGTCCGGGGTGATCCCGGTTTTCGTCTGGATGAAGATCCGGGCACCGGGATGAGCCCGGTTCCAGGTGCCGACGACCCGTTCGCTGTTCCCGCGCGTGTACATGTCGGCGGTGTCGAGTATCTTGAACCCTTCCTTGACCGCACGGTCGATGAGGGCCAGGCCCTCGCTGTCGGACAGGCCCAGTCCCAGCCCGGTCGCACCCGCGATGCCGCCGATGCCGCCGGTGCCGAGCAGGAAGCGGCCGATCTGCTCGCGGCGCTCCTGCTGTGCGGCTGCGATCCAAGTCATCTGCTGACCCTCCAGTTCATTAGTCGTGCCAGGCGGTGGACGCCGGCCTGTCATCGTCCCCGCAGGCGGGGCGCCGGCAGCCCGCCGCGGGCGCTGCGGCGGTAAGGCGCAGGCGAACCGCGGCGGGATCAGCTGCCGGGGCGAGGACGGGTCAGGCGAAGGCCGGGTACAGCGCCGCGACACCGCCGGCGAGGCCGGCGCGGACGTTGCCGCTCACTCGCCTGCGCCCGCAACTCTTGCGTCCTGCCTTTCGTTATGCGGTGACGCGTTCTGCGCTGGCGAGATGCGCCGACAGGACTTGCCTGCCCACGCGTTAGTGATCGAGGTTGGCCAGCAGCATGTTGGGATCCTTCTGGGTGAAGTAGGCGGCGCTGAGCACGTAGACGGTGCTGCCCCGGATGGCGACCGCGGAGGGGTTGGACAGCCCGTCCGCGGCGGTGAGCACGGTCTGCTGGCTGGCGTCAGGCCGGATCAGCACGACGGTGCTGTCGCCGTTGATCGCGGCCAGGACCGGCGCGCGGTTTCCGGGGCCGGTGAAGGCGAAGTCGTCGATGCCGGGCAGGCCATGGGCGATCGTCTGGATCTGGCCGGCGGAGCCGTCGGGCCGGATCGGGATGCGCAGTAGTGTCCCGAGTTGGGTGTTGCTGACCCACACCGCGCCGCCGTGCAGTTTGAGGCCGTTGGCGCCCAGGCCGCCGTCGGGGGCCAGTTGCGGGCCGCTCGCCCAGGCTGAGACGGTGCCGTCGGCGATGGATACTCGCCAGACCACACTGAGCAGGGAGTCGGCGACGTAGAGGAGGCCGTGTCGGTCGTCTAGTGCCATGCCGTTGGGGATGCCGCCCGGGGGCAGTGCCGCGATGCGGCGGGCCGATCCGTTCGGGCTGACCCGCCAGATTCCCTGCAGGTTTGGGCTGCCGGTGCACAGGGCGACATACAAGCTACCGGCCCGGTCGCGAACGATGCCGGCGGTCAGCGCTGGCGCTCCCAGGAGCGGGCCAATGACGGGGCAGGCCGCGCCGCCGGTGGGCTCGGGGAGCTGGGCCAAGATGCGCACCTGGCCAGCGAGCGACACCCGGGCGACCTGGGCCGCCGCAGCGAATGTGACGTCCGCTGAGCCGCCCGGTTCCAGGGCCAGGTTCTCCGGTGTCTGGCCGCGGCTGAAATCAAGATGGGCGATGATGCGCGGGTTGCTGACGGGCGGGCTGGCCGCGGCCGCAGGCGCTGCCACGGTTAGCAGGCACGCGGCGGCGGCAACGGCCAGGCCAAGACGGCCGCGAGCTGATCTCGGGTGCCGGTGGCCGGCGGCTCGTGGTGCGCCGCGCCGGATAGGGCTGGCAAAGTCGTTCATCACAGTGGTTCCTCTCGTCGCGCCGGGGTCGGGTGAACTCGGTGTGGTGTTCCGGTCTGCCCCGGCCAGCTGGCCGCCTCCTTCAGCGATCCGAGCAAGCGATTGCGGGAAATTGGTCCGGTCACGGTGATCTCCTTTCTGTGAAGGTCGAACCTCGGCCGAGAACAGCGTCAGCCTCAGCCCAGGCGGATTGCGGTGCCTCAAGCGGGACGCGATACCGATTACGGCTCAGCGGCAGGCAGGCACCGCGCCCGCGAGCAGGACCGCAACCGGGCCGCGCGGGTCACCCGCCGAGCAGCCCCCGTGCCCCCAACCAGACGACGCCCGGGTTGAGCCGGTCGGGGTAGAGCCCCGGGCATCTGGTCGTAGAACTCCCGGGCGGCGAAGGCCGGGTACAGCGCCGCGACACCGCCGGCGAGGCCGGCGCGGACGTTGCCGCTCACTCGCCTGCGCCCGCAACGGCGGGCTGGTTGCTTCCCGGGCCGGGCTGGCCGTGGGTGTTGGCGGCGGTGACCTCTGTATGACAGTGCGGGCATGTCAGCACCGGGGCGGTGATGTTCCCGCACGTGTCGTGGACAAGCAGGACCGGCGGTCCGCCGGGGGTGGGCGCCCACTGGTCGCCCCAGGTCAGCAGCGCCGTACCGACCGGGTAGAGGGCCCGGCCCTTTTCTGTCAGGTGGTACTCGTAGCGGGGCGGGTGCTGGGTGTAGGCGCGGCGTTCGAGGATCCCGTGGTCGGTGAGTTTCTGCAGCCGGGCGGTCAGCACGCTGCGGGCCAGGCCGAGGCTGGCCTGGAAGTCGTCGAAGCGGCGGGTGCCGCCGAAGGCATCGCGGAGGATCAGCAGCGTCCACCATTCGCCTACCACGTCCAGGGTCTTGGCGATGGAGCAATTCCAGTCCGCCAGGCTCGTCAGCCTCATGCTCGTAGCTTAGCACAGTTAGTCGCTTGACAAGACTCACTCGGCGTGGGAGAGTCGGCCCAGTCAGTCTTTTCAAACGACTGACCAGAGGCGGCGTGATGGCCCGGTTGAACGTGGACGGCGCACGGTGCGAGGCCCTGTTCGCCTCCGAGCTACAGCGGTCGGACGCACCGACCGCCGAAAGTGTGACCGAGGCGATCAGCCGCACCGTGCGCCGGCTCGGCACCCGCGGCTGCGCGGGGTCGGATGGCACAAGAGTTCGGCGACCACCCCCAGGCGGCCGCCGAGCGGATGCGCTGGATCCGCCAGCTCGCCGCCGGGACGACCACTGGCAGATGGCGAGCCTCGGCCCGGAGCCGCCTGGCCGGTCCCGGGGGCTGGCCGCCCGCAGCAGACACTGCACGAACCGGCACCGCCGGCCAGATAGATCCATCCACCACAGCCGCGGCGCGGCGCTAACCACCCGCCCAACGCCTAACTTACGCAGAAAGGA